>JBBDXV010000434.1:0-1828 GCA_040902165.1 Pseudohongiellaceae bacterium | reverse complement strand
ATGCTCATTCCCATGTACCTGATCATCGCCATCTGGGGACACGAGAACAAGAATTACGCGGCGATGAAGTTTTTCATATTTACCCAGGTGACTGGATTGCTGATGCTTATTGCCATTCTGGTGCTGGCCTATTTCCATTACCTGCAATTTGGTGCCTTCAGTTTTGATTATTTTGAATTACGCAGAGTGCGCCTCGGAAGTCAGCTGGAAATGTGGGTGATGCTGGGCTTCTTTATTGCCTTCGCGACCAAATTGCCGTCGGTACCGTTTCATTCCTGGTTACCCGATGCCCACAGTCAGGCGCCCACGGCCGGCAGTGTTATTCTAGCCGGGGTACTGCTGAAAACCGGTGCCTATGGTTTGATCCGCTTTACCTTGCCCCTGTTTCCCAATGCCAGTGCGGCATTTGCGCCGGTGGCGATGACCCTGGCTGCAATCAGTATTGTCTATTGTGCCAAGGTTGCTTTCGCCCAGACTGATATCAAACGCCTTATCGCCTATACCAGTGTCAGCCACATGGGGTTTGTTACATTGGGAGTTTTCGCCTGGAACATCCAGGCGCTACAGGGAGCAGTAATGACCATGCTGGCCCATGGTCTCAGTGCCGCCGCGCTGTTTATGCTGGCCGGCGGACTGCAACATCGACTCCATACACGCAATATGAACGAGATGGGTGGTCTCTGGACGAAGGTGCCGCACATGGCGGTGATTGCATTATTCTTTTCCGTTGCCGCACTGGGAATGCCTGGTCTCGGAAATTTCGTCGGCGAGTTTCTGGCATTGCTGGGTGCCTTCAAGGTGAATATCACGCTCACGGTAATTTCAGCGCTTGGATTGGTGCTGGCTTCGGTGTATTCACTCTGGGTGTTGCAAAAAGTATTTCAGGGAAAGTTTTCTGACGGTCAATATAGCCTGGATATGCTTACCGACCTCAATCGCCGGGAAATGGTTCTTTACGGTGCAATGATGGCGGGTCTGGTGTGGATGGGGCTGTACCCGCAGTCGTTCCTCAATCTCTCCGCAATAACCCTTGAACCTTTGCTGGCAGGGTTGCCGCGATGAACGAAACCATTATTACCACTGCCGATCTGCTGCCACTGCTGCCGCTCATTGTGACCACCGGCGTTGCCGTAGTGGTGATGCTGCTGGTGGCAATGCGCCGCAACCATACCCTGGCCTGTGCCAGTACCATTGCCGGCCTGGCGATTGCGCTGATAACGACCGTGCTTACCATCAGTAACGCTCCTCAACAGGTGACGCCGCTGTTGATCATCGATCAGTTCAGTCTGTTTTCCACTGTGGTAGTACTGATCATCGCGGCATTTATTGCCGTCTTCAGTTATCCCTATCTTTATCTGCTGCATGATGAGGTGGAGGAGTTTTATCTGTTGCTGATAGTGGCAACCATTGGCGCCATCGTTATGGTAAGCAGCAATCATTTCATCAGCGCCTTCCTCGGGATAGAGACCTTGAGTATTGCCTTGTACGCCATGGTCGCCTACCCCTTGCACAGCAAGAACGCAGCCAAATTTCCATTGGAAGCCGGTATCAAGTATCTGGTGCTCTCGGCTGTTGCCACAGCAGTAATGCTGTTCGGCATAGCACTGCTTTATTCCCAGACCGGCAGTCTTGCCTTTATCAATCTTGTTCAGGCAAATATTGAAGCAGGGGCCGGGTTTACCACATTGGCGCTTTTGCTGATTACGGCCGGGTTTGCATTCAAGCTTTCTCTGGTGCCTTTTCATATCTGGACCCCGGATGTTTATGAAGGCGCACCGTTGCCTGCCACTGCCTTTCTTGCCACTACCGGCAAGGCAGCCATGTTTGT
>JBBDXV010000433.1:0-1828 GCA_040902165.1 Pseudohongiellaceae bacterium | reverse complement strand
TGATCACCTGCTGGGCCAGCGGGTTTTCGATCCAGTTCTGAATTGCCCGCTTCAAAGGTCGGGCTCCATAAACCGGGTCGTAACCCAGCGCCGCGATTCGTTCCAGAACCTCGTCCGACGCTTCGATGGACAATTCACTATGCCCCAATCTCCTGTTCAATAGATTTATCTGGATCGCTGCAATGCCACGAATCTGTTCCCTTGCCAGTGGGTGGAACACTACCGTTTCATCAATTCGGTTAACAAATTCAGGCGAAAAGTGTTTGACCACTACATCAAGTACGATGTCTTTTACCTTTTCGTAGGTCTTGTCGTCTGGTATGCCGTCCTGCATCAGTTCCTGTATTCGATCTGATCCAAGGTTGGACGTCATGACAATGACCGTATTTCTGAAATCCACTGTACGTCCATGTCCATCTGTCAACCGTCCATCATCCATCACCTGTAGCAGAATATTGAAAACGTCCTTATGTGCTTTTTCGACCTCATCCAGCAGTAAAACAGAATAAGGACGTCGCCTTACCGCTTCGGTCAAGTACCCTCCCTCTTCATAACCGACATAGCCTGGGGGAGCACCGATCAGGCGCGCAACTGAATGCTTCTCCATGAATTCCGACATATCAATGCGCACCATGGCATCTTCGGAATCAAAAAGAAATTCTGCCAGGGCTTTACATAGTTCTGTTTTGCCGACTCCTGTTGGCCCCAGAAACAGAAACGAACCATTCGGTCGGTTTGGATCCGACAGGCCAGATCGGGATCGGCGTACCGCGTTGGCAACAGCAAAAACCGCTTCGTTCTGACCAATTACGCGTTTGTGCAGCGCCTCTTCCATTTGCAGTAATTTTTGTTTATCGCCCTGCAACATTTTGCTGACCGGAATTCCGGTCCAGCGGGAAACCACGTCTGCTATTTCTTCTTCGGTGACCCGGTTGCGTAACAATCGCTTTTCCTGCGGCTGAGACGCCGCTTCGTTGGCCTGCTGCAGTTTTTTCTCAAGCCCGGGAATTATCCCGTATTGCAGTTCCGACATACGCGCGAGGTCACCTGCGCGACGGGCAGCTTCAATGTCATTTCGAGCCTTTTCAAGTTGGCTCTTGATAGCCTGAGCCCCTTGCAATGTGGCTTTTTCCGCTTTCCATATTTCCTCGAGATCAGAATATTCTTTCTCCAGGCGCGAGATATCATCGGCAAGCTTGTCTTTGCGTTTGCGCGTGGCCTCGTCCTCATCTTTTTTGAGCGCTTCCCTTTCAATCTTGAACTGAATCAATCTGCGCTCCAGCTTGTCCATTTCTTCCGGTTTTGAATCTATCTCCATGCGAATAAGACTCGCCGCCTCATCCACTAGGTCGATTGCCTTGTCAGGCAATTGCCGATCAGCTATATAGCGTTGCGACAATCTTGCTGCAGCAATAATGGCAGAGTCAGATATCTCAACTCCGTGGTGGACTTCATAGCGTTCCTTCAATCCGCGCAGTATCGCAACCGTATCTTCCTCGGTTGGTTCATTTACCAGCACCTTCTGAAATCTTCGCTCCAGTGCTGCGTCTTTCTCGATGTACTTCCTGTATTCGTCCAGTGTGGTGGCACCTACGCAATGCAGTTCTCCCCTCGCAAGTGCCGGTTTAAGCATATTGCCCGCATCCATGGAACCTTCTGCCTTTCCGGCTCCTACCATGGTATGCAACTCATCGATGAACAGAATGACTGAGCCCTCTTGCTTGGAAAGTTCATTCAGCACGGCTTTCATCCGCTCTTCAAATTCTCCCCGGAATTTTGCACCGGCAATCAGGGAACCCATATCCAGTGCCAGAATGCGCTTGCCTTT
>JBBDXV010000432.1:0-1838 GCA_040902165.1 Pseudohongiellaceae bacterium | reverse complement strand
AGAGCAGTTCCAGTGCCTGTTTGGCCGTCAGTTCATCCGGGTTCAGTTTGCGCAGAATCTCCACTATCGGGTGCTCCCCGACGCTGAACAGTTCACTTTGCAGAGGTGCCGCTGCCGCCTTTTTCTCCTGTTGCCCGGCAGTCACTGACGCTTCTTCCAGACTCGCCAGTTTGAGTCGGGCCTGTTGAATCACCAGTCTGGGGATACCGGCCAGCTGGGCCACCTGCAGACCGTAACTCTGACTGGCAGGACCCTCTTTGACCTGGTGCAGAAAAACGATGCCGTTCTGATGTTCGATCGCTTCCAGATGCACGTTATGAATAGTCGGATGCGAATCGGCCAGGGCCGTCAGTTCAAAATAATGCGTCGCGAACAGGGTATAGGACTTGAGTTGTTCGGCGATATAACGCGCTGCCGCCCAGGCCAGGGACAGACCATCAAAGGTGCTGGTGCCGCGACCGATCTCGTCCATTAATACCAGTGACTCTGCCGTGGCGTGATGCAATATGTTCGCGGTCTCGGTCATCTCCACCATGAAGGTTGAACGTCCGCCGGCAAGATCATCGGAGGAGCCGATGCGAGTGAAAATCCGATCCACCGGTCCGATGCATGCCGCCTTCGCGGGCACATAGCTGCCGGTAAACGCCAGCAGCACAATCAAAGCCGCCTGTCGCATATAAGTGGATTTGCCGCCCATATTGGGGCCAGTAATGATAAGCATCTGTCGCTGTGAATCCAGCAACAGATCATTGGCAACGAAGGCTTCGTCAAGTACCTGCTCCACCACCGGATGACGACCCTGTTCAATACTGATGCCGGTTTCCTCCACCAGCTGCGGTCGACAATAATCCAGACTGCTCGCGCGTTCGGCAAAATTATTCAGTACATCCAGTTCGGCCAATGCTGCAGCACTCGTTTGCAGCGGGGTCAGTGCCTGCACCAGTTTTTCCAGTAATTCCTCGTACAAATCTTTTTCCCGGGCCAGTGCCTTGCTGCGGGCGCTGAGTACCTTGTCCTCAAACTCCTTCAGTTCAGGTGTGATAAACCGCTCGGCGTTCTTTAGCGTCTGGCGGCGAAGATAATTCACCGGTGCGGCATCCGCCTGACCCTTGCTGATTTCTATGTAATAGCCATGCACACGATTGAAACCCACTTTCAATGTGCTGATGCCGCTGCGTTGTTTCTCCTGCACCTCAAGATCAATCAGATACTGACCGGCATTGGCACTGAGATTACGCAGTTCATCCAGCTCAATGTCATATCCGGTAGTGATGACCCCGCCTTCGCGGAGGACTACCGGTGGATTTTCCACCAGCGCGTTTTGCAACAAGTCCACCTGGGCAGGAAATTGCGCAATGCGCTGGGAAAGTTGCGCCAGATACTCACCCTCAAGTTGAGCAATTTTTTCCTGCAGTGATGGCAGAATCACCAGCGCATCGCGCAGGCGTGCCAGATCGCGAGGGCGCGCTGAGCGTAACGCAACTCTTGCCAGGATGCGTTCCACATCGCCTATGCCTTTTAAGAGTTCATGAACGGGCTCAAATTGATAAGCGTCCAGCAGGGTCGCGAGGGTGTCCTGGCGCCTGTTGATCTGGACATGATCCCGCAGCGGACGATGCAACCAGCGCAACAGCAATCGACTGCCCATAGTAGTCGCGCACTGATCCATAACAGACAGCAGGGTATTCTGGCGGCTGCCGCTGAGATTGCTGTCGAGTTCCAGATTCCGGCGACTGGCAGAATCGAGGATCACCGCATCATCCGGCTGTACAACCTGCAGTCATTGTATATGCCGCACCTCGCCACGCTCGTTTTCCCGCGCATACTGCAGCAGACAA
>JBBDXV010000431.1:0-1840 GCA_040902165.1 Pseudohongiellaceae bacterium | reverse complement strand
ACGGCAGTCAAACCTGCCGACTGGTCAATGCCGAAGTTTGCGGCGACTTTTTTACTCTGCTTGAAGTCTCTGTAATCAATGATGAAAAACGTGGTTGGTGGTCAGCGAAAATCAGCAGGCAGAAAGTATTGATTCTGCCGGCCATGGTTGGCAGGAAAGCCCATTGCCAACTGCGACGCCATCTCAGGTTCAGTGCCTGGTGCCGCGCAGGGGAGGCTCAGGCCTCACTGTAGTTTTCCGGAATCAAAATTGTATCGGCAGGCACCGGCGCGAGCTCGGGAAAATCGAGTGTGTAGTGCAGACCTCTGCTTTCCTTGCGCAGCATCGCGCAATTGATCACCAGCTTCGCCACCAATACAAGATTGCGCAGTTCCAGAAGGTCCCGGCTTATCCGGTATTGTCGGTAATACTCCTGAACTTCCCTGGACAATATGTCAACTCTTTGCTGCGCGCGCGACAGGCGTTTGTTGGTGCGAACGATACCGACAAAATCCCACATGAATCTGCGTAACTCGTCCCAGTCGTGTGAGATCAGGATGGCATCTTCGGAATCACGCACACGGCTTTCATCCCAACCAGGAATAGGCTTGACCAGTGTGGTTGACGGTAATTTACCGGCAATATTTCGCGCTGCGGAGAAAGCCAGAACAAAACACTCCAGCAGGGAATTGCTGGCCATACGATTGGCGCCATGCAATCCGGTGAAACTGGTTTCGCCAATCGCATAGAGATTGGGGATGTCAGTCAGGCCATCCTTGTCTACCATTACTCCCCCACAGGTGTAATGGGATGCCGGTACCACCGGGATACGTTGTGTACAGATATCGATTCCAAATTCAAGGCAACGCTTATGTATGGTTGGAAAATGGGAAAGAATAAACGCAGCCGGCTTGTGAGTAATATTCAGATATACGCAGTCGCAGCCCAGGCGTTTCATTTCATAGTCTATGGCTCTGGCCACGATGTCTCTCGGGGCCAGCTCTGCGCGTACATCGAACCGGTCCATAAACCGGCTGCCATCCGGCAGTTCAAGAAAAGCCCCTTCACCACGCAGGGCTTCGCTGATCAGAAATGACTTCGCATGTGGATGGTAAAGACAGGTCGGATGAAATTGATTGAACTCCATATTGGCGATACGACAACCGGCCCGCCACGCCATCGCGATGCCGTCGCCGCTGGCGCCGTCGGGGTTGGTCGTATAGAGATAGGCTTTGCTGGCACCGCCGGTCGCAAGGACAACGAATTTAGCTCGAAACAGTTCAACCCGATGGCTATCCCCATTCAAAATGTAGGCGCCAATGCAGGCCCGCCCGGGCATCCCCAATTTTTTTTCGGTTACCAGATCGACTGCAACCCGATTGGCGAACAAGGTGATGTTCGGATGTTCCAGCGCGCGCTTTTGCAAGGTTTCAAATACGGCTTTGCCGGTTGCATCGGTAGCGTGAATGATACGACGGTGACTATGTCCACCTTCTTTGGTCAGGTGCAGGGAACTTAAATCAAGAGGATCAACTGCATTGGCGCTGTTTGCCTGGTCCGGCGCAAGATCGGCTTTGTCTTTGGTGGAAAACGGGACACCTTGTGCAACCAGCCAGCGGACACACTCGGCCGCATTTTCTACCACGAACTGCACAACATCTTTATGGCAAAGATCCACGCCAGCGATCAGCGTATCAGCAACGTGCGCGTCAATACTGTCCTTATTGTCCAGTACTGCTGCAATACCTCCCTGGGCATAAAAAGTGGCACCTTCCTGCAATGTACCTTTGCTGATGACTGCCACTTTGGCAATGTCCGCCGCGCGCAAGGCCAGGGTCAGCCCGGCAGCGCCGCTGCCAAT
>JBBDXV010000430.1:0-12733 GCA_040902165.1 Pseudohongiellaceae bacterium | reverse complement strand
TCAGACCGGAACTTGTCGGACTGAGATACGGCGTATCGATTTGCGCCAGATTGCCGAGGCAAATCACTTTTGAGCCATTGCCGGCGCGTGTGACGATCGTCTTGATTTGATGCGGTGTGAGATTCTGACTTTCATCAATCAGAATCAGGCTGCTCTGGAAACTTCTGCCGCGGATATAGTTCAGCGACTTGAACAGCAGCGGTACCTTGTCCATCACGTATTCAATACTGCTGTTGCAGTTTTCATCATCCCAGTGCAGCGCTTCCAGGTTGTCCGTGATCGCGCCCAGCCAGGGTTCCATTTTCTCGGCCTCGGTGCCGGGCAGGAAGCCGATGTCTTCATCCAGTCCCTGCGTACTGCGGGTAGCGATAATGCGCCGGTAGAGTTTGTTAGGCACTGTCATCTCTATCGCGGCTGCCAGGGCCAGGATGGTCTTTCCGGAACCGGCGGAGCCGGTGAGATTCACCAGGTGAATTTCCGGGTCCAGCAGCAAATTCAACGCCATGGCCTGATAGACATCCCGGGGTCTGAGCCCCCAGGCTTCGGTATGCATGGCTTTGTCCAGATCAAGATGCAAAAGGGTGACAAGGTCCTTGCTGATATTGATGACACGGGCGAGGAATCCGGCCTTGTCGAGAATGAACTGGTTTGGATAAATCTCAAGATTAAAAGTATTGCGCGCAATGCGATGCAGGGTGCGCCCGGACTGATGAACTGTTTCGACGTCCTCAACCAGATCCCAAAAGGAACCCTCGTATTCTATATAGCCCTTGTTAAGCTGTTCGATATCGCTTAGCAGCTGATCACTCTGATAATCCTCGGCATCTATGCCACATCCGCGTGCCTTGAGCCGGAGGTTTATGTCCTTGGTCACCAGCACTACTCTTTGCGGATGAAATCGCTGTTTAAGATGGATCACGTCGTTGAGTATGCGGTTGTCATTGATATGGGTAGGCAGAACAACAACATTCTCGGGCACTTCGATCATGGTGACGGATATCTTTCCGAGAAAGCTGCGCTTGTCCCGCGCAATGGGCACGCCGCTCTCGACCTGTTCGGGACTCGCCCGACCTAACAGCGTGTCAATTTCCCTTATTGCCTGACGGCAGTCTGCCGCCACCGCATGGCGACCGCTCTTGAGTCGATCCAGTTCTTCCAGCACGGTCATTGGGATGACGACGTGGTGCTCGTCGAAGTTCCGGATGGCGGTGGGATCGTGAATCAGTACGTTGGTATCGAGAATATAAAGAATTGGCTGGGAGGAGGTGGATTCTGGTGAGCTACTGACAAGTTCAACTGCGCCCATATTTCAGTTTCCTTAATGTGATGCCCGGGGATGCTGCTCGGTGGCCCTGTTCTGGGGTGTAGGGACTGATCTTTACAGTGTCTTGACTGCGGTTTCAGGTCATTGACGGGACCTCCACTGAATCTTGTACTTCTTATAATCTGCGTCGGCCGTGGCAGGTCAATTCTTTAGTCTGGTGCGAAGAAACTTGGGCATAACCTTTTCCGGTTGTCCTGCGTCTAAACCGGAAAAGCGCTGTAGAGCCGATTAACAATGAAAATTACCGATACCTCCGCCCAGGATGTGCAGCTGGCACCTCCCCTTCGCTGGCGTCGTTGGCTGATCCTGTTGTTGCCAGTTTTGCTATTGGTGGTAATAGCCGGCTGGTTTATGGGTCCCATTGTGCAGCGCTGGTCTCAGGCGCAAATCTCAGTGTCTGCCGAACGCCTGCGTTTTGCCCAGGTAAACAGGGGAAATTTCGTCAGGGATGTGTCGGTTCAGGGGCGGGTGGTGGCAGCGGTCAGTCCGACCCTCTATGCCAGTCAGTCTGGCACCATCACTTTTGCCGTGGAGTCAGGCGATGAGGTACAGACAAACCAGCTGCTGGCTTCCATCGACAGTCCTGAGATTCGCAATTTGCTGGCGCAGGAACAGGCGCGCCTTTCTTCCCTCAAAGTGGAACTCGAGCGTCAGCGTATCTTTACTCGTCAGCAACAACTGCAGAGCCAGAAAAACCAGGATGCTGCCGGCATCGCGCTGAAGGCAGCGCAACGTGAACTTAACCGTGCCGAACGCGCCTTCGAACAGGGTGCCGTCACGGCAGTGGACTTTGAGAAGGCGCGGGACGATCTGGAAACCGCACAGCTATTGCACCGGCATTCCTTGCTGGACACCGAACTGGACAGTGAGCGTCTGGATTTTGAACTGCAGACCCGTGTACTGGCGGTGCAACAACAGGAGTTGCTGGTGACCGACTTGCTGCGCCAGGTGGATGAATTGACTCTCCTGTCACCGGTCAATGGAATTGTTGGCAACCTGCTGGTCAATCAGAAAACCAATGTCGCACGCAATCAACCGGTATTGAGTGTGGTGGATCTGTCAGCCTTTGAAGTCGAAGTGCAGATTCCCGAAAGTTACGCCGACGACCTCGCCATCGGCATGCAGGGTGAAGTGAGAGCCGGGTCGGAACTGATTTTCGCAACGCTGGTGGCGGTATCTCCGGAAATCATCGACAACCAGGTGACTGGTCGGCTGCGATTCAATGCGGCGACACCGCCGGGTCTCCGGCAAAACCAGAGACTTACGACCCGAATCCTGCTGGAGGAAAAACTGGACGTGTTGATGGTCCAGCGCGGCCAGTTCCTGGAAACCGGTAACGGACGGCTGGCCTATGTGGTGGAAGCGGGCGTAGCTTATAGACGTCCCATTCTGACCGGGGCGACCAGTCTGTCCGCAGTAGAAATTCTGGATGGATTATCTGAGGGTGAAACCATCGTCATATCCAGCACCGAAATATTTGCCAGTGCGGATACCGTGCTGATCAACAACTGAAAGCCATAAGCAGAAAGTGAGGTCCCGCAGATGTTAACAATGCAGAATGTCAGCAAGGTATTCCGGACGGAGGTGGTAGAAACCCATGCACTACGGGATTTTTCCCTGACCGTCGCCGAAGGCGAGTTCATCACCATCACCGGTCCGTCCGGATGCGGCAAGACCACGTTTCTGAATATTGCCGGTCTGCTGGAAACCTATACTTCAGGACAGTATTTGCTGGATGGGCAGGATGTCTCCCGGCTCAATGATTTTCAGCGGGCGCGACTGCGTAACCAGAAAATTGGATTTATTTTCCAAAGCTTTAATCTGATGCCCGATCTCAACCTGTTCGACAATATCGACGTACCCCTGCGTTATCGCGGCATGAAGGCGGCAGAGCGCCGGCAGCGAATTGAAAGCGCTCTGGACTCCGTCGGTCTGTTATCCCGCAAAAAGCATATTCCTTCACAGTTGTCAGGCGGACAGCAGCAACGTGTGGCGATTGCCCGGGCATTGGTCGGTGAGCCCCGGTTTTTGCTGGCGGACGAACCCACGGGTAATCTGGATTCGAATACCGCTTTCGGTGTCATGGAACTGCTGCAGGAGATCAATGACCGCGGCACCACCATCATCATGGTGACCCATGACAAATCCCTGGCCGGCAAATCCACCCGCAATATTCACATCCTTGACGGTCGTATCCAGCAATGTACGGACGACACCCATTTGGTGCGAATTCCAGCCTGACGTCAGCGGCCTGATCGGAGTAAATGCCATGTTTTTATACTACCTGCGGCTAAGCGCACTGAGTTATCGACGCAATCCGGTTCTTAGCAGCCTGATGGTGCTGGCAGTCGCCATCGGTGTGGGCGCCTATATGGTCGTCTACACCCTGAATTATTTCATGGGCGGTGATCCGATCCCGCAGAAAAGCAGTGTGCTGTATCACCTGCAGATCGACAGTGGCAATCCGGATGACACGTTTGAGCCACCGAGTCAGCTGACCTGGCTGGATGCCACGGCACTGTTGAATGCGGATAATAATTATCGCCAGACCGCCAGTTCCAAGTTCAACGCCGTGGTGGAACCGGAAGGGGATGGTGCGCGTCCGTTCTCGATTAATGGTCGTGGCAATTTCGGTGATTTTTTCCCGATGTTTGATGCACATTTTTTATATGGTGGGGGTTGGGACCGCGGTGCCGATGAAGGCAATCAGCAGGTTATCGTACTTTCTCGCGAACTGAATGACCGTTTGTTTGGCGGTGTAAACTCAGTCGGGCAGACGGTCAATCTGCAGGGTAACCGCTTCGAAATTACCGGTGTACTGGATAACTGGCAGCCGTTTCCCAAGTTCTACGATGTCAACAACGGTCCGTTCGATAGCATCGAGGACGCGTTTGTCCCCTGGAATCTCATCACCTCGCTGCCGTTGTCCCGTGGCGGCAATACCAATTGCTGGAAGGCGCCGGTCGGCACCGGTCTGCAGGCTTTTCTGAATTCCGAATGTGTATGGATACAGTACTGGATCGAATTACCCAGCACCCAGGATCGTGAAAATTATCTGGATTTCCTCGACAACTATACCCGCCAGCAGCAGGAACTGGGCCGCTTGCTGCGTCCCGTTAACAATGGCCTGTTCAATGTCAACCAGTGGCTGGTACGCGAAGAGGTGTTGCCGCAGGAGACCCAGATACTGGCAGCCTTGGCGGCCATGTTGCTGGCCGTCTGTCTGCTTAACACCGTAGGACTGCTGTTATCCAAGTTTCTCGGCAAATCCGGGGAGATTGGCCTGCGACAGGCATTGGGCGCCCACAAGGGGTCGTTGTTTACCCAGCATCTTGTTGAGGCCGGCTTTATCGGCCTGATAGGCGGCCTGCTCGGACTCGGCGTTGCGAAACTTGGCCTTTGGGGCATCGAGGGTTTGATTGGCGATTTGATGACCACGGACTGGATGCAGCTGAATCCGGTTTTGATTACGGTGACACTTTTGTTGTCGGTGGGTTCAACCATTGTCGCCGGCCTGTATCCGATCTGGCGCGCCTGTAATGTGAATCCAGCGATTCACCTGAAGACGCAGTAACTACTCGTTAAACATTTTGCTCGGCTGAATCGCTGCCGGCGAATCGAGGGAGAACTTTATGGAATTTGGTCCAATCCTCAGGGCAATGTGGCGCAACAAGTTAGGCGTACTGTTGGTAACGCTACAGGTGGCGTTTACGATGACGATCATCGTCAATGCGGTCTTTATCATCAATGAACGCTCGCGCCTGATGGTGCGACCCAGTGGGCTGGATGAAGCCAATCTCTTCTATCTTCAAAACATCGGTTTCAGTGCGGATTACAATGAGAGCGCCGTGGTGCGCGAGGACCTGGATTTTCTGCGTCGTTATCCGGGTATCGTCAACGCCACGGTGACCAATGCGATACCGGTTTCCGGCAGCGGCTCCAGCAGTGCGCTGAGTCTCGAACCCGACGATACTGCCCCCGGCACCTTTGCTGCCTATTACGAAGTGGATGAACAGGCGCTCGATACCATGGGCCTGGAATTGATTGCCGGTGAAAATTTCAGCGCCGCCGAGATTACCGAGCGCGGAGTGGGGGAATTCTTCAATCCCAGCCGCGGAATTGTCTCTCTGGCTCTGGCGGAAACCCTTTTCCCGCAAGATCCCCATGCGGCGCTGGGCCAAACCGTCTATCGCAACAACAGTCCGCTACAGATTACCGGGATTGTGCGCCGCTTACAGGCACCCTGGCCGGACACCAGTTTCGTCGAGCAGTCGATACTGCTGCCAATGAATTCTCTCAACACCTTTGCCATGTATCTGGTCCGTACCGAACCAGGTCAGCGCGACCGGCTGATGGTGGAAATTGAGGAGGCCCTGGCGACCAGCCGTACCGATCGCATAATTCGCGAAGTGATGTCGCTGGAAGAAACGCGTCGTCAGACCTATATGGTTGACAGTGCGATGTCGACGGTTCTCTTTGCGGTAATTGTCATCCTGATATTTATCACCTCCATGGGGATTGTCGGATTGACCGTATTTGGCATCAACCGACGGCGCAAGCAGATTGGAACACGCCGGGCATTGGGGGCTACGAGGACAGCAGTCGTGCGCTATTTTCTGCTGGAGAACTTTCTCATTACCGGAGTGGGAGTGATCCTGGGAGCGTTGCTGACCATCAGCTTCAATATCTTTCTGGTACAGAGCTTCGATATGCCCAGAATCGACTGGTATTACACGCCGTTGGGGATGCTGGCCTTATTGCTGGCCGGGCAACTGGCAGTGTTGGGTCCGTCAGGCAATGCGGCTCGTATACCGCCGGCAATCGCCACGCGTTCGGTGTAGAACGCAACCCCGGAATCTTCAGTCAAGTGCTCGCTTGACACAGATCAGTTGGCAGCGGAATAACATCGGACTAACATGACAGCTTTCCAGACTTTGATTTTCAGGAAGCTTTATGATCAAGCGGCGCGATTTCTTGAAGGTCGCTGGAAGTATCGGCGGTGTTGCCGTCATCGGCTTCCCGCCTACCCTCAATGCGCAATCCTTCGGCAGCAATCTGCTCGCCATACCACCGCTTTTAGCCGGTAATCTTGTCGATGACATTCGACGCTACAGTCTGCGGGTGCAGCGCGGATCGAAGACATTTCTTGCCGGGCTCAATACGCCTACGTTTGGAATTAACGGAGATTTTCTCGGGCCTACTCTTCGAATGTCACGTGGCGAAAAAGTTGCACTTTCCGTCCGCAACGATCTCGGCGAACCTACCACCATGCACTGGCATGGATTGCATGTGCCCGTGTACGCCGACGGCGGCCCGCATCATGTGATAGACAACGGCACTACCTGGGAACCGGAGTTCACCGTGATGCAAGCTGGCGGTACCTGCTGGTATCACTCCCATCTTTTGAATCGCACTGGTGAACAGGTCTACAAGGGTCTGGCGGGTATGATCATCATTGATGATGAAGAAACCCTCCGCGATGAACTGCCTTCCGAGTACGGTATTGATGATATTCCGCTGATTGTGCAGGACCGGGCATTCAACCAGGATGGTTCTTTTCGCTATGTTGGCATGCGCATGGACGTCATGACCGGTATGTTTGGCGACACTATTCTCGTGAACGGTACCCCTTCCCCTTATTTTGAGCCGACCACAACAAGAGTACGCTTCCGCTTGCTGAATGGATCCAACGCTCGAACTTACACTCTTGCCTTCAGTGACGGGCGCAGTTTCGAGGTGATTGCCAGCGACGGAGGATTGTTGCCGGCAGCAGTAAGAATGACATCGGTGGAACTGGCCCCGGCAGAAAGGGTTGAGCTTGTAGTGGACTTCAGCAATGGCAATCCGGTAAATCTGGTGAGTCTGCCGATGTCGGCAAGTTCTCCCAATAACACTCAGGGCATGATGCGCAACATGCTGCGCATGAATCACCAGACCTTCGATATCCTTGCTGTTCGGCCCCGATCACAACTGCGGCGCAGTGCTTCCCTGCCGGCAACACTGACCGCGATGGCGCGCTTGCAGGAATCCGATGCGGTGGTGGCGCGCACCCTGGTACTGTCCATGGCGATGGGTGGCGGTATGGCGATGCGTGGCGGGATGAGACGTGGCAGGACTATGGGTACAGACGCCAGCTTTTTCATCAATGGCGAATCCATGGACATGAACGTTATCAATCAGCATGTCTTCATGGGTGACACCGAGATCTGGCAATTGGTGAATGACTCGATGATGATGCACCCGTTCCATATACATCACGGACAGTTTCAGATTCTCGACCGCAACGGCCGACCACCGCCTGCACATGAGATGGGACACAAGGATACGGTAAAAGTAGGGCCGGGCGAGACGGTGCGATTCATCATGCGGTTCGAACACTTTTCAGATGCTGAGCACGCCTATATGTATCATTGTCATATTCTGGAGCACGAAGACAATGGCATGATGGGCCAGTTCTTTGTTACCTGACCCCTATCGCCCTGCCTGTCACCTCGGTCCCAGCATTGTCAGCGGATCAACCAGTTTGTCGAATTCATCCGCACCCATCAGTTTGAGTTGCAGCACCGCATCGCGCAGTGACAGGTTTTTTGCACTTGCCAGTTTGGCGGCTCTGGCTGCGTTGTCGTAACCAATGACAGGTGTGAGAGCGGTAACCAGCATCAGCGAACGGTCCAGATAAAAGTCCAGTTGCTGGTCATTGGCGGTCAGATTCCTGAGGCAATGCTGTTCGAAACTGCTCATTGCGTCCGTCAGTAATGTAAGCGACTCCATCACCGTATGGATGATCAGCGGTTTATAGACGTTCAGCTCAAACTGACCCTGACTGTTGGCAAAACTTACCGTTGTGTTGTTACCGAGTATCCGGATACAAACCATGGTCAGCGCTTCGATTTGGGTCGGATTCACTTTTCCCGGCATGATCGAGCTGCCCGGTTCATTGGCCGGCAAATTGATTTCTGCCAGGCCGCAGCGAGGTCCGGATGCCATCAATCGCAGATCACTGGCCATCTTGTTTAACGCGGTAGCCAGCAGGGTTAGTTGATTGTGCATTGAAGCAAGGGCGTCATGTGCGGCCAGCTGGCTGAATTTGTCGGGAGCAGTTTTGAACTCGAATCCAGCCAATTTACTGATCGTCGCCGCAGCTTCCTCAGCCCAGCCTGGACTGCTGTTCAGACCGGTGCCTACGGCCGTACCTCCCAATGCCAGTGACTGTAAAGCCGGCAGGCTCAATTCAATCTGCAGGCGGACAAAATCCAGCTGCGCGTGATATCCGCCGAATTCCTGTCCCAGAGTCACCGGTGTGGCGTCCATCATATGGGTGCGTCCGGTTTTTACCCGATCAGAGAATTCACTGCGCTTGTCTGCAAGTGACAAAAGCAGTTGATTGAGCGCCGGTAACAGCGAGTCTCTGGTCAGTCTGGTCGTCACGACATGCATGACAGTCGGAAATACATCATTGGAGGATTGCGATAGATTTACATGATCGTTGGGGTGGACCGGTGATTTGCTGCCGGGATCTGATCCGGCAGCCTGGTTTGCCAGATTCGCGATCACTTCATTGACATTCATATTGGTTTGCGTTCCGCTGCCGGTTTGCCAGACAGACAGGGGAAACTGGTCGGCATGCTTGCCCGCAAGTATCTGATCGCAGGCATTGCTGATCAATTCAGTAATGCGCGGGTCCAGGTGACCGAGTTTGAGATTCGCCAGTGCACAGGCTTTCTTTACCAGCACAAAATCGTGGATGAACCCGCTCGGGAAGCGATCGTCACCTATCGCAAAAAACTGCAAAGAACGCTGTGTCTGAGCCCCCCACAGCGCCTCAACGGGCACCTGAATGTCTCCGAGACTGTCGGTCTCGGTTCTGAATGTGGATTTAGCCATGAGTCAGTTTTTTCACCACAAACGGCATGATGCCGCCGCTGTTAAAGTATGCGACTTCCAGTTCAGTATCAAGGCGACACAGTAGATCACAGGCTTCGCGGCGTCCGTCTGTGTATTCAATCTCGAGCAATACCCTGATGCCGGGACTTATCGCTTTCAATCCGCGAATATGCAGGATCTCGTCGCCGGTAAGCCCCAGTGTAGTACGTGTTATACCGGGCTGAAACTGCAGGGGCAGTACCCCCATACCGGCCAGATTGGAGCGATGAATGCGCTCAAAACTTTCAGCAATGACCGCCCGCACTCCAAGCAATGCCGAACCCTTGGCTGCCCAGTCCCGGCTTGAACCGGTACCGTATTCCTTGCCAGCCACAACGATCAGTGCGGTACCTGTCAGTTGATATTGCATGGCGGCCTGATAAACACTCAGCGCAGTCGGATCCGGTGCGATTCGGGTATAGCCTCCTTCGATGCCGGCAAGCATTTCATTTCGAATGCGGATATTGGCAAAGGTGCCACGCATCATTACTTCATGATTGCCACGACGCGAGCCATAGGAATTGAATTCGGCTTTGTTGATTCCGTGGGCGGCAAGATACTCTCCTGCCGGGCCGTGCTCGGCGATGGAACCGGCCGGTGAAATATGATCGGTGGTTACCGAGTCTCCCAGCAACAGCAGGATGCGGGCATTCTCAATATCACCAACCGGGGGGCTCAGATTGCAAAACGGCGGATTGCGTATATAGGTTGAATCCGGATTCCAGGCATAAGTCTGACCGTCTGCCACCGGCAGGCTGTTCCACTGTTCGTCGCCGACAAATACATTCGCGTAGTTGCTGGCAAACATCTCTTTCTCGATCAGACCCACTGCCTCCTGTATCTCGTCATTGCCTGGCCAGATATCCCTGAGGAAAACCGGCCGTCCTTTTTCATCCGAGCCCAGCGCTTCAGTGGTCAGGTCAATATCCACCGTACCCGCCAGCGCAAAGGCAACCACCAGCGGGGGTGATGCGAGCCAGTTGGCGCGCACCTTGGCATGAATTCGTCCTTCAAAATTGCGGTTTCCGGACAGCACCGAGCAAACCGTCAGGTTTCCCCGGTCAACTGCTTCCTCGATTCTCGCTGGCAGGGGACCGGAGTTACCGATACAGGTGGTACAGCCATACCCGACGAGATTGAACCCCAGCCGATCAAGATATGACTGCAGACCGGCTTTCTCCAGATAGGTGGTCACTACCTTTGACCCCGGGGCCAGAGAAGTCTTTACCCAGGGCCTGGCGGACAAGCCTCTGGCCAGGGCTTTTTTTGCCAGTAATCCGGCAGCCATCATTACAACCGGATTGGAGGTATTGGTGCAGGACGTAATAGCGGCAATCACGACATCGCCGTCCTTCAGAAAATGCTCCTCACCGTTGATATGGGATTCTTTCAGTCTGTCACCGACCAGATTTTCCCGCAATGCGGCCTTCAGGTCCGGCAAGGCCACTCGGTCCTGAGGGCGTTTTGGTCCGGCGAGGCATGGTACGACATCGTTAAGGTTCAGGTTGAGCGTGCTGCTGAAGAGCACTTCATCGTCGTCCCGGCGCCACAGGTTCTGCGCTTTGCTGTATGCCTCTACCAGCGCAACTGTTTCGGTGTCCCGACCGGTGAGGCGCAGATAATCCAGGGTTTTGTTGTCGACCGCGAAATAACAGCAGGTTGCCCCGTATTCCGGAGACATATTGGCGATGGTGGCGCGGTCCGCCAGGGTCAGGTGTTCCAGTCCCGAACCAAAAAACTCAACAAACATTCCAACCACACCGTGTTGACGCAACATCTGGGCGACGGTGAGAACCAGGTCAGTGGCAGTGACGCCGGGATTCAATTGTCCGGCAAGTTTGAAACCTACCACCTTTGGAATGTTCATCGAAATCGGCTGACCCAGCATCGCGGCTTCCGCTTCAATGCCTCCCACTCCCCAACCCAGCACGGCCAGACCGTTGACCATCGTCGTGTGACTGTCGGTGCCAACCAGGGTGTCAGGACAGGCTATGGCCATGCCATCCTTTTCAAGAACCCAGACTGTGCGCGACAGATATTCCAGGTTTACCTGGTGACAGATTCCTGTGCCCGGCGGTACGACCCTGAAATTGTTGAAAGCCTTTTGCCCCCAGCGCAGAAACTGATAACGCTCGTAGTTGCGGTGCATCTCGAGCGCGACGTTTTCCCGGTAGGCGTTGTTATCAGCGAACCGATCCACCATTACCGAGTGATCGATAACGAGGTCAACCGGACTTACCGGATTGATGATACCGGGATCAAACCCCGCGGCGGCAACTGCGTCGCGCATCGCGGCGAGGTCTACGATAGCCGGCACACCAGTGAAATCCTGCATCAGGACGCGCACCGGCAGGAACATGATTTCCCTGTTTTCGTGCTGGGTCTGCTGCCAGTTGATCAGTGCTTCAATATGAGCATGGTCTATGATTTTGTCATCACAGTGACGTAACTGGTTTTCCAGCAGCACCTTGATGGATGTCGGCAGATTGCTTACCGAGGGGTACTGACTGGCCAGCTCGGTCAGGCTGTAAAGTTGATAGGTTTTGTCCAGAACGTTGAGCGGTCGGAGAGTCGACTGCTGTAATTTGACGCCGTTCATGACCTGCCCCGAATGTGGAAAAATGTTTGCGTCATTAGATCACGGACAATATCGTTAATCACGTCCTTCCTGCCGCTGGCACCTGATCCTGCGCTAACAGTTTCTTAACAGTTAAACAATCATCATAGCTTTGCGTCTTCCCAGGCCCATGCCTATAGTGCAGCCCTTCATGCAAAGGTTGTTTTTCCACATGCTGCCGATCAAATTCCAGACCCTTCTGATGTTTTGCGCAGCGTCGAGTTCCGCAGTAATGGCACAACCACCCACTGCCAACAATCCCCCGCCGATTGAGGAACTGGTCATTTTTGGTCGAAATACCGATCTGCACGGTACCGCAGTTTCTGCCAGCCAGGGCGCAGTGAGCGGTGCCGATTTGTTGGTGCGTCCGATGCTGAAAGTTGCTGAGCTGCTGGAAAGCACGCCAGGTATGGTGGTGGTGCAGCATTCAGGCAGTGGGAAAGCCAATCAGTATTTCCTGCGCGGGTTTAACCTCGATCACGGCACTGATTACACCACTTTTGTGGATGGCATGCCGCTGAACCTCAGATCGCATGGTCACGGTCAGGGGTATATGGATCTGAATGGCCTGATGCCGGAAACGGTCGAGCGCATTGAGTACCGCAAAGGTCCGTACTATGCCGATCTGGGCGATTTTTCCCTGGCCGGGGCGTCGTTCATCAACACCATCGACGCACTGGAACAGGATTTTGTCTCCACTGAGCTGGGACAATACGGCTGGAAAAGAGTGGCCGGCGGATTGACACGCAGACTTGGCAGCGGGGATCTGACCATGGTGGCCGAGGCCAAGACCTACGATGGGCCCTGGGAACACGAAGAAGGACTTTCACATCAGTCCTTGTGGAGCAAATACCTGGCCAATACCGGAT
>JBBDXV010000429.1:3722-12749 GCA_040902165.1 Pseudohongiellaceae bacterium | reverse complement strand
TAGGTGCACCGCTGGAACTGGGATATTTTGCTGATCGAGTCGGTCTGACCAAGCCTACCAATATTCCCAATGCGCCGGTCGCTGGATACAACGGGGGTCCCAACGTGGCCTCGTATCAAGGCCTGCGTTACGGACTGCCGCGACAGGGTGCGGATGACAATGTGACTGATACTCTCACTACCAGTATCCAGGCAGGATTACGGGGTGAATTCGAAGTTGGTGACCGCGTTTTAAATTATGATCTCAGCGCAACATGGGGTGGTTCTTCACTGGAACAAAACTACCGCACCTTCGTGCGGGATCGTTCCGAACTGGCCGCCAACGGTCTGGGTGGTCCGAATTGTGTGCCCAATGGGACACCCAATTTCAACTTTGCCACCGCGCGCAACCTCTCCTTTACTGGAGCGATCCCGTCGGCCTGGCAGTATTACGCTGCAGGTCTGCATCAGACGTTTTTCCCGGGTTTCGTATTCACTACCCGTGAGGCTACGTCCTATGCGCTGACCAGTAACAACCAGGGCCAGGGCGATTGCATGTTCTACAACCCGTACCTGACAGCCTTTACCGATCCGGCCTTGGCGAATGATCCTGAGCTCATGGAGTGGATTAATCAAAGTGTGCCAATCCGGGATAAGCGCAACAAACTGTTGGTGTACGATGCGGTTGTTTCTGGTGAATTGATGGAAATGCGTGGCGGAACCGCCGCCTTTGCAGTAGGCGGGCAGTACAGCAAGCGCAATACCAAATCCAATGCTGCCTGGACCAACTACCCCGGCCTTGAGAGTCGCATTCTTACCTATGATGCAGCCGGTGTTCCCGATTCCTTCCACTATGTGGCCAACAACTACGACTGTTCGATGTGTACGTTTGACTACGAGCATGATCGCATAGTGAATTCGGCGTTTGCTGAATTATCCTTGCCGTTTTGGGATAACGTGGAAACCCAGATCGCTTTCCGTTGGGACGATTACGGCGGCAGTATAGGAGATGAAATATCTCCCAAGGTCGCCCTGAGCTGGAGGCCGATGGAAACCTTGCTGTTGCGTGGGTCGTATTCACAATCCTTCCGCGCTCCGAATATCGCCGTCATATTTGAAGGACTGGAAGCATCCGGTGCCACTTTCCGTGACCCTATCCGTACTCAGGCAGTTCGTGCAGGCCTGTTGCCACCGACTAACGAGAACGCCACCCCCGGATTTACCTATACCCTCGGCGGACCGGCTCCCGATGTTGGTAACGAGTATGCGGATACCTACAGCACCGGCTTTATCTGGACACC
Source organism: Pseudohongiellaceae bacterium (assembly GCA_040902165.1). Taxonomy (GTDB): domain Bacteria; phylum Pseudomonadota; class Gammaproteobacteria; order Pseudomonadales; family Pseudohongiellaceae; genus NORP240. The sequence continues at coordinate 11,470 of JBBDXV010000429.1, read as the reverse complement.
GCAAGGTCGTCTGGATGGCTTGACAGTCGGTGCGGATTTCTGGCGTTTCGAAGTGTCTGACCGGGTGCTGCCACAGCCACCGATTTCAGCCTTGCAGCCGGAAATCGCAGCGTTTGTTGCCGCGTCGCAGGTAGATGCCAATTACGTTTACAACGATTCCATCCCGCCATCGCAAACCGCTTGGCCCACGCAGTATACCTATTGTGACAGGGCAGCTCTGAACGCCCAGTTTGGGGTTGATTCCACACAGCGTCTCAATTGTGTTGTAAATCCACAATCCTATGTTGTCGATGGTATACAGCGAGCTTTTGGTGTCAGCACCGCGGCCTTGATAACCCTGACCTTGGGTGCTGTCAATGCCGGGGAAATTGAGGCTGACGGCGTGGATTTGAGATTGGGCTATCGCTGGGAGAATGACTGGGGCCGATTCAGCGTCGGGTTAGACTACACCCATGTTCGTCAGTATGAGTTGATTGATGTACCGGGAATGGAACTCGGCCTTGTGGATATCGGCGTCTTTGATGCCGCCGGCACCACGGGTGATGGAAACCTGGTGCGCTCACTGCCGGATAACAAGGGTCATATCACCCTGGGTTGGCAGCGGGATAACCAGGCGGTCACTGTGATCAACCGACATATCGGTTCCTATCGGGATCTGCTCTACGACGCCACCTATCAGAATGGCAGTGACTTTACCCGGTCCCTGTTGAGCAAGAATATTGACAGCTACAGCTCATGGGATCTGCAGTATCGCTACTCCCATAGTTGGGCCAATTCTGATCTTGGCACTACTGTGTTTACCGCAGGTCTGCTGGATGCCTTCAATGCCGACCTTCCCTACCGGGAATCCAGTGGTCTGAACTTCGATGCTGGTGTGTTTGACGGCCGCGGTCGACGTTTTTATGTCCGCGCTCTGTGGCAGTTCTAAGCACGCTTTTATTGGTGATTTAGAACGGTTGCTTTAAACGAAACGGCGATGAGCAATCATCGCCGTTTTTTTTGCGCCTCGAATTCGCTTCTGACTTTTTCTTCCATACTGGCGAGGATCGTATCCAGATTGTGGTCCCCCTCACCGTCATGCTGGTTAAACAGATTGATCGCTCGTTCAGTCCTGCGCCCGAGATGGAGTACCTGTTCAAAGTAGCTGTCCGGCCCGGTACTGCCCTTGATCGCATCCAGAATAAAGGCAATAAGTGACAGGGGGCTCAGCAACAGATCCCGCAGTGCGTCAATATAAATCTTGATCTGGAATACCAGGAGTCGACGCCAGGCAGGCCACCCCGGTCTATGTCGTTCTTTCGGTTCGGCTTCTGGTTCGGTCATCATTAAATTCTCCGTCATCTGGTACTCCCGATTGTGCATGAACATTGGCAGGACGCACATTAAAAAAGCCAGGCCGGATCTGAACTGACGAACAAACCACGACCTGGCTCAAGCGCAAAACAGTCATTTCCGATGACTGGTTTTCCGTTGCAACAGCAACAGAACTTGGACGATGCAATTGCTTGCGAGGTTACGGTTACCAACAATTGTGCCGTCGGATATTCCTATTCAGGAATCGTGCCATGACTGTAACATGTTGATATTTAATGCGAATAATATTTATTCGAAGATGGTATTAGTGCAGTGGACCAGTATCTGGATAAATTCACCCTATGCAACATGATGGCCGACAGGCAGTGGCGAGGATGCTTGCCGAGATGCGGGCGCGGCAAATTGAATAGCGCTGCTTAGTGGTTTATGCTTCCGCGAGCCGACCACTCTGGAGAAAAGAAGTAATGGCAGTTGCGGAAAAACATCGCAAATCCAGTTCCCGATCAGATAATCCTTCCCTCGCCAAAAAAACCGGTGCTATGAACCAGGCAGCAACCTGGTCCTCCGAGAAAGTGCTGGTGCTGCCCTTTATTCTGACCCTGGGGCTGGTGTTGATTTCATTCACACCGCGTATCCAGTCGAACCCGGTATTGATCTGGTCTTTTTTAAGTTCGGCTACAGGTCTGTTTCTCTGGCAGGCGCTGCTTTATCTGAAGCTCCACCGTTCCGGGACCAGTCGATCGATTCAATTGGTACTGCGGCCCCAGCATTATGTTCAGGCAATGGTACAGATCAGCCTGTTTGCCTACTGGGGCTATCACTGGCGACCGGTCTACGATCATTTTTGGCTGTTGATTGCCCAATTGCTCTTTGCTTTCAGCTTCGATGCATTGTTGTCCTGGTCCCGACGACAAAGTTATACGCTCGGATTTGGCCCATTTCCGATTATCTGCAGCATCAATCTGTTTCTATGGTTCCGGGATGACTGGTTTTACATGCAATTCCTGATGCTGGTCACCGGATTTATGGGCAAGGAATTTGTACGCTGGCAGCGGGAAGGTCGCAATGTGCATATATTTAATCCATCCGCATTCGCGCTGGGATTGTTTTCCCTGGTTCTGATTCTCACCGATACCACCAGCCTGACCTGGGGTCCGGAGATTGCGTCGACCCTTACCTTGGCGCCGAACATTTATACCTTTCTGTTTCTGATCGGATTGGTAGTGATGTACTTTTTTTCAATCACATTGGTAACCGGTGGCGCAGCAATAGTATTGTTCGCATTAAGTGCATTGTATTCAGCCACCACTGGTGTTCCGTATTTTCTCGACTCAGAAATTCCTGCCGCCGTATTTCTTGGTATGCACCTGCTTATTACTGATCCATCGACATCGCCTCGCACCCCGTTCGGCAAGCTGATTTTCGGAGTGCTTTATGGTGCCGGTGTGTTCGTACTGTATACCTTGCTGGAAATATTTGGTGCGCCGACCTTTTACGACAAATTGTTGTGTGTACCGCTGTTGAATTTGAGTGTTATTGCTATTGATCGTTTCGTACGATCAATGCATTCCAGTTCCCTGGTCAATGTGTGGCGTGAAGGCCTCGTTCCGCTGCGGGCAAATCTGGTTCATATGCTTGTCTGGATCACCTTCTTTGGCACCATGACAGTAATGAACAGAACCGACGGAAGGCATACAGGTGACAGCCTGCCGTTCTGGCAGCAGGCATGTGAAGAGGGAAGGCCTGACGGCTGTGACCGCTTGCTAAGACTGGAATCAACTTATTGCTCGGACAACTCTGCCTGGGCCTGCAACGAGTTGGGTGTTCACTATCAGGAAGGACGCATAGTGGCGGTCAGCACGCCATTGGCAACGGACTATTTTTCCCGTGCTTGCGAGTTGAAATTTATGGCGGCATGCATGAATCTGTTGAATCCGTCTGCCTTGAAACGCGACATACCGCATGAACTGGATTTGCGGCTTTTGTTGCGCGAAGGTGGTCTGAATCTGATGGGAATGCCTCGGGAACAGCTCTATGCACGAGCCTGCGAACACGGCTGGGACTTTGCCTGCAATGTTCGAGTTGCATCATTGTGACCGGCAGCAGCGTTGGTTCAGGAGGGTCTCCTCCAGCAAACAACAATCCGGTGAGAATGCCAGTCACTGGTTTTGTTCTACTTGTTGTCCTGATTTTTTTTGTCTTCTATTGGATGGCCCGCGAAGGGCGGCAATTGCAGGAGGCGGATGTTGTCGGTCTTTCTACTCCGGATTTCAACCTGGCCGGGTTTCGTTCGAACCTGTTTTATTTACCGGATGATCCGCTGTTGGGATTTGTTGAAATCCCGGCGGGACCATTTCTGATGGGCAGCAACCCTGCGTTTGATCGACTGGCCTATGAAAATGAACGCTGGTCCGAGACACAACGACAGGGAACGGTAAATTTGGAACGTTATTACCTCGGTCGCCTCGAAGTCACAGTTTCCCAGTTCAAGGCGTTTTTGGCGACAACCGGCGCGGACCCCAATCGTGCAAATTACGGGGACACGCCTGATTATCCGGTTGCGAATCTTACCTGGACTGAAGCCCTGGCCTATTGCCGTTGGCTGCAGGAACAGCTTCTGACGGATTCAGCCACACCTGAAATACTTAAATCCATGTTGCAGACAGGCTGGCGAATTACTCTGCCGACGGAAGCGCAGTGGGAGAAGGCAGCGCGAGGTGAGGATGGCAGGGTTTTCCCCTGGGGTAATCAGGTGCGTCGGGACCGGGCCAATTTCAACAACAGCGTTGCGGTGAAAGTCGGCAGTTTTACCTGTCCTGAGTGCGTATTCCCTGTAGCGGACATGAGCGGCAATGTTTGGGAGATGACCCGCAGTCCCTATCAGCCATACCCGTATAATGAATCAGATGAAGATCTGGAGCTGGGGGCTGACGCATTGTGGGTAATGCGCGGCGGTTCTTACAGCGACACTGAGGCTAACGTCCGTTCCGCCGTTCGTGGTGGCGTAGATCCGGGCGTCAGAAACAGTACTATCGGTTTTCGTATTGCACTATCCCGCTAGCCTGCTGATCGTTAATCCTGGAAACTTCGTGGCTTTGATTTATCTGGGCATAGGCAGCAAACACCAGGATCAGAACCAGGAAGCAGATGTCTTGCAAAACTGACTTAATCTTGCCTGCCATTTTCGGATTCTCACACTTGATTGAAATACAACTGCACTGGACAGATGCTACGCGCTGGCGTGCCGGCAAAATGTGATTCCCTTTGCACTTGGGTCGGGTGACAGTGAAACTTGTGAACCGCTTGGCAAAAAAAAAGCCCGGACTCCTGGTCCGGGCTTGATCGAGCCCCTTTGGCCAAACCGGATTATATTTCCGCTTCTATGAACTGATAGAAACCGAAAAACATTTCCTGCCAGGTTTGCTCACCGAAACTGATTTCGGCTGCCGGGTCAGGATTAAACGGATTCATGGTTGAATTATCAAAAGCCGCATCAAAAACCAGCCTGGTTCCTGCCGGCAAGAACTTGGGTTCAGCCAGATCATAGGTTTTTTGCCAGTTGAACTGGTAGTTTGGCACATTCAGCAATGCCTCTTCCGAACCATCCGGATAAACCAGCTTGAAGCTGGCTTCCATGCCTCGATAGTGCATGTGTGGCCCAAGCATCGTCAGGTAAGAGTCCTTGGGAAATACTTTACTTGCGGTCATCGGCCAGTAACCGGTATGGGGAGGAATGGCAATGTTCAAATCGGAGGCCGAGCCGCCATAGACTGTGCGTCCTGGTTTCTCGTCATGCAGATAGATACCGATCTCGGAAGCATCGACGGTTTCCTTTCCGGAAGTCGTATAGTGCATCTGCAGCAACAGCCCGCCGTTGGCTCTTAACGGATAACCAACATCTTCGGGGAAGGTGTTCGGTGCGTTTCCAGGTGCATAGGCTCCCATACCGATACCCTGATTCAATACATCAAACTGATTGACTCCGTCCGGACCATAGGTAAAGGCGATGATATGGTGCAGTACCTGTCGGTCACCGGGTTTGAACTCAACCCCCTTGACCCACAATTCCTGATCATTGTTCAACGGGATCGCCAGATTACGATAATCAATGACGCCGGTAGCGGGAATCTCCTGCGGCGGAATCTTGACGATCATATCGGGTTCGCCCCAACGCTCCATCAATTCCCACTCAGGTGCCTGATGCACCATGCTGGCCAGCGGATCAGCACCGCTGTTATTGGGTGCGCCGGCATCAATCCAGTGCAACAGGGTCTGGGTTTCTGCCGGCGTAATGTGATTCACCTCGGCAAAATTATGGAGAAAATCGGGATCAATCTGCGCAGGAGGCATGCGCTTGGTCAACAGTGTTTCACGCATCATCGGCGACCAACCCTGCAACATTTGGTGACTGTTCATCGCAAACGGTGCAATACCGCCGTCCTGGTGACAACTGACACAGCGACGTTCAACGATGGGAACGATGTCATCAGCATAAGATATGCCAGCGCTTGCATGGGTATCCCTGACAGTGTAGGCGATAGGTTCACCATTGCTGGGCAGCGCGGCGAGGGTTATCTCCCGGTCAGCAACGACAGACTCAAGTACTTCACGAAGATAATGCTCATTGGCGCGGCGTCGGCTGCTACCTTCGCTGAATCGATTATTCAAAGCGCCATGATAGACCACGGTTTTTGTGCCTGGGTCGATCACTACTATTTCGGCAGCGCGGGTAATCCCCAATTCTTCCGAAACCAGCTGGGTGTCATCCACCAGAATCGGAATTTCGATCTCGTCCCGGGCGGCAGAGGTTGCCAGGGTTGACTTGCTGGCTTCGCCGTCGGACCCCAATACAAAGAATGCGATTTTCTGATCGGCGAAGGTTTCGATTTCCTGTTGCAGATCGCCCAGTGCGTCGCGCGCCACTTCACTGTTCTGGTCATAGGAGAACAACACCATGGCCTGATGATCAGCGTAGCGGCTCAGCTGGTGAAATTTACCGTTATGATCAATGAGGGAAAAATCACTTACTCGCTCGGCAGCCGCCAGCGGTTGCCCCAGCAGGGTAACCAGAACAGCGGGAGCCAGAATTTTGGAAAAACTTGCCAATTTGCTCATTTTAAAGTTCCTCGATACGAAATGCGGACGATCCCAAAACAATGAGCGGATGGTAGTGAGAGCCTGGGCACATTGCATCCTGATAATTGAAAAGCCCCAGGCATTTGAATTATCGACTAGAAAAACCGATCAAATCTGATCGTCCGACACAGCTAATTCACAGGACTGGTTTGAACCGCCATTTCTGATGCGGAATTCGGGAATAGTTTGAATTGGTGTATTTGCTGGTTTAATCTAGGCCTCCTTTTCAGCCACTGCATGAGTTTTTTCACTATGGTCAATTACAAAAGCAAGAAAACCCTGATTGTTTCCCTGGCGGCAATTCTCGTCAGTACCAGCCTTGCCGCCCAGCCCGATATGGCGCCTGCCAATGATCTACCGAACCCCTATATCACCCAATCCGGCCATTTGAAAATGCCGGCTGGCAGGAACTGGGGTTCCGCCAGTGCAGTTGATTTGGACATTGACGGCGAGAGCGTCTGGGTCGCAGAACGCTGTGGCGGAAACATCGGTGCCTGTGTACAGAATCCAGCTATTAACCTGATTGCGAAGTTCGACAAGGACGGCAATATGGTGACCAGCTTTGGTGCCGGAATCATTACCTGGCCGCATGGAATCCATGTAGATTTCCAGGGCAATGTCTGGGTCACTGACGGCCGGGACAATCGTAGTCCGAATGAAACGCCTGCCAATGTTATTGGACATCAGGTACACAAGTTCAGCCCTGCTGGTGAACTGTTGATGAGCCTGGGGGAACCCGGAGGGGCCAGGGCGCCGGGATATTTCTTCCAGCCGAATGACATCCTTGTGGCGCCGAACGGCGATATATTTGTTGCCGAGGGCCATTCCAACGCGCCTGATGCGCCGGCACGGGTGCTGAAATTCAACAGCAACGGCGAATTTCTGATGGAGTTCGGAACGATCGGTTCAGGCAACGGTCAGTTTATGCAACCTCATGCCCTGGCGATGGATTCTCGCGGACGCCTGTTTGTTGGAGATCGCAGCAACAATCGTGTACAGATATTCGATCAGAACGGCGGCTTTATCGATGTCTGGTACCAGTTTGGCAGACCCAGCGGACTTTATATAGACAGTAACGATGTGCTTTACTCTGCAGATTCGGAATCCGGTTCAGTCAATCCTGCGCATGGTGCATGGTTTCGTGGAATCAGAATCGGCAGCGCCATTACTGGCGAAGTCGAGTACCTGATTCCTGATCCTCAGCCGGACTGCTCTGGTACCTGCACCGCAGAGGGTGTCGTAGCCGACCGCAACGGGGTTATCTATGGTGCCGAAGTAGGACCTGTTGGCGGTATCAA
>JBBDXV010000429.1:0-3622 GCA_040902165.1 Pseudohongiellaceae bacterium | reverse complement strand
GGTGAAGTGGCGATGAATTTACGGCCCCCCGAAAGCGATCGTATGTTCGAGTACGCCTGCCACGAAGGCAATTATGCGCTGGCGGGAATTCTTGCCGGTGCCAGACGCCTTGAGGCTGAGCAGGCAACTGCTGCGCCGAACCAGTAACGAGTGAATTAGAGGTATTCTGTGCGGCGAGGGACAACAGGATTATTCCTGATGTCTCCGCCGTTTTTGATGGCGCGGATGAATATTATTTCCTGTATCAGAAAACCTGGAAGCTTGATCCGTATTGGCGTGGTACTGCTGGGGGCAGTTCTCGTATCTGCTGCGGGTTTGTTCTTTTCGTCTGTATCGATTGCGGAAGAAGTGCTGATCGCGCATTGTTTGGGCGGATGCCCAGTGGGCGCCGCAAATGATAATGCCGTAATAGTCCGGGCCATTTATGCATTGTCGTTCAATCATCACAATCTGGCAGCGGATTGGGTGTCCTACCGGGTTACCGAGAGCTCCATAGGGGTGGCAACGAATCTGTCCCGCCTGCCGGTGCCGGACCCGTATGTACCATTGACGCTCGAGGAAACTGATTATCAGGATTCTGTAACGATCGCCCAGGTAGAACGGACGCTGTTGGTTCCGCTGGTCAGCTTTGCCGGCACTCCCTACTGGAATGAGGTCAATTACCTGACCAATATGGTTCCTCGCAATCCGGAGTTGAATCGCGGGCCCTGGTATGGATTGGAGTGGGCGGTTCGCAATCTGGCCAGTCGAACCGGGGAGTTGTATGTGATTGCGGGACCGCTATACAACACCACAAACCCGCATCCTTCTCTAGCGACAACCAAGCCACATAAAGTGCCGGACGGGTTCTTCAAGGTTATTGCAACAGCAGACGGTGAAGTCACGGCATTTGTTTTTGATCAGCGTCTGGCGTTTCACGTACACCACTGTGAACGACGCGCAAGTCTGGCAGAGATAGAGCGAATGACGGGGCTGGATCTGTTTCCGCAAAACCCGGGCTGGCCAGTTGGCAATCTTGACCAGCAGTTGGGATGCTTTTGATCTTTTGTCAGAGCAGTTCGTTCAGAAAATAGTCATCCTGTACCAGTCCTCGAATCGAACGATTGAGAGCTTCATTCAACGCAGGAGTTATTCCTTCGTTTAAAGGAGCGGCACCACGACCGAAAAGCACAGTCTGGTAAAGAGTGCGTCCTGATCCCATCAGTTTTACCTCGGTGCGAACCGTCAGCTGAATGGAATCCTGACCGTTCACGCTGACCAATTCGACCACTGAAGAAACAATCTTGCCTTCCAGCCAGACGTTTTCTCCGGTGTCTACCAGGGTCGCATTACCCTTCTGAAATCCCTGAATCAGGGCATCGCGAACGATTATCGCCAGCGGCTTGTCAGCGATATAGCCTTCGGCAATAAGATTGGGACTGGCTGCATCGCGCGAATCGGTGAACTCCGCCAGTTTAATTGGACCGCGGCGGATATTGCTGAAATTGACCCGGTGATCCTCGGCATAGACATAATTGAAGGTGATTTCCTCGGCAGCAAGGCCTGGAATAGCGGGAAGGAAAAGAGCGGCAAGCAAAAATATCCGGTTCAACATTGAGCGACTCCAATTTGATTCAGATAGATCCATTTCACAGTTCATAAAGAGGCCACCCGGTGGGTGGCCTGTCAACTTAAGCAACGGCAATTAGTTAATCAGTGCACTGGCAGGCCACGGCGCACCTGGTCGTGCCTGACTGATCGGCTGCATTCCACGCAGTACAAACTTCTGCACCCGTTTGCCTTCATAGGTTTCAGTGGTGAAAATATTACCCGCCGAGTCGGTAACGATACTGTGAGTCCCAAAGAACAGGCCGGGCTGACGACCGCCATCACCGAAGGTGTAAAGGACCTCCAGAGACTGTCGATCCAGCACGTGAACTTTCATATTGGAACCATCAGCTACATAGATAAATTCCTGGTTTGGGTCTTTGGAAAACGCAATATCCCAGGTTGAACCGGATAGCGTCGCAGGTGACACCAGCGCTTCTTTTACGAAAGTTCCGTCAACCCTGAATACCTGTATACGGTCAGCGCCACGGTCACACACATAGACCAGATCATCAATGGATGGTTCTGCGCAGTGAACCGGGGGGCGAAACTGTTGCGGTAATGGTTCTCCTGGTGTGTAGGTGTTGTCGGCATCATCGTCCGGTCGGTTGCCGTAGGCACCCCAATAGCGCTTGAATGCACCGCTGGCAAGGTCAAGAACAGCGACTCGGCGATTGCCGTACCCATCGGCTATGTAGGCTTCACCGGCAGAGGCGTCGATGGCGATTTCGGCAACTCTGGAAAAGTGACTGGTACTGTTGCTGTCCGGTCCATTACCCGGTTCGCCGATGGTGCGAATGTATTCACCGGTGCGGGTGAATACCAGGATATGGGAATCGGCGCCACCGTTGCCGCCGATCCAGACGTCCCCGTTTGGCGCAATTTCAATTCCGTGATTGGACTCCGGCCAGACATATTCGCCATTCGGTGAAGGACCGCCCCAGGCATTGACCAGATTGCCAGAGGGGTCAAACTCCAGGATAGGCGGCGCCGCCGTACAACATTCGGCGCGGCCCAGATCAAGGCCCAGTTCCTGGGACATGAACATGTCATCAGTATCACGATGCACGATATAGATGTGGTCCTGCTGGTCGGCAGCAACACCAATGGTTCGTCCCAGCAGCCATTTGTTGGGAAGCGGTTGCGGCCAGAACGGATCGACTTCAAAACGCGGCACCATGCGGTCGTTGCTTGCGGCGCCAACTGACTGGTCCAGCAACTGGTTCTGACCGATTCCCAATCCTGCCAAAAGCAGAACTCCTGTCCCCAAATAAAGAAGTGATTTTTTTTGTTTTTTCATAATGTTGTCCGGTCTTGAGTAAGCTGAGAAACAATCTGGTGAGGCGAGAGTATATGCCCAATTGTTGACATTGTGAAACCTCAGGAAAGCGCGGGCCGTGCGTGATTTTATGCCATTTGCCGGATCAACAAAAAAGCCGTGTCGGTTTCCCGGCACGGCTTTTTATTTAAGCACTTGACCCTGCTATTTACAGTTCTTCGGGCGGCCAGGTAGGCGCGCGGTCACGAACCGTTACCGGGCGCATGCCCTGATTAACAAACTTCTGCACACGTTTGCCTTCATAGGTTTCGGTAGTGTAGATGTTGCCTTCAGAATCGGTAGCAATGCTGTGCGGTGCGTAGAACAAACCCGGTTGACGGCCACCGTCACCAAAGGTGTACAGCACTTCCATGGACTCACGGTCAATCACATAGATCTTGAAGTTCTGGCCGTCGGCCAGGTAAATGAATTCCTGATCGGCATCGGGTGAGAAGGCGATGTCCCAGGTGGAGCCCTGTGCCAATGTTGCCGGGGAAATTACGACTTCACGCACGAAGGTGCCATCCGGACGGAAGATCTGGATACGGTCAGCGCCGCGGTCGCACACGTAGATCAGGCCGTCGTTTGAAGGTTCGGCGCAGTGAACCGGTCCGCGGAACTGCTGCGGTCCTGCAACACCAGGAGTGTAGGTTACATCTGCATCGTCATCAGGACGATTGCCATAGGCTCCCCAATAACGTTTGAAGGCGCCAGTGG
>JBBDXV010000428.1:0-1859 GCA_040902165.1 Pseudohongiellaceae bacterium | reverse complement strand
TCCGGTCCAGTACTGCCTTTTGATCGCCATTGATCGCGATCGTTTGATACACCTCCCGCGCCGCCTTGCTCATCGCGCGGAAAGCACTCAGCGGGTACAACACCATCGCCACGCCGATTCCCGCGAGTTCTTTGCAGTTGAAAAGGGGGGTTGCACCAAACTCGGTAATATTAGCCAAAACAGGCACTTGCACTGCATCAGCGAAGGATTTGTACTGCTCAAGCGTCGTCAGCGCTTCAGGGAAAATCGCGTCGGCCCCGGCCTCAACATAGACCAGTGCCCTGGCAATCGCCGCGTCCAGTCCTTCACTCGCCAGCGCGTCGGTTCTGGCCATAATCACAAAATCATTATCGGATCGCGCATCCACCGCGGCCTTGATCCGGTCCGCCATCTCCTGCGCGCTGACTATCGCCTTGTTGGGCCGGTGTCCGCAGCGTTTCTGCGACACCTGGTCCTCCATATGCACCGCCGCCGCACCGGCTTTCTCCATCGCCTTGATAGTTCTGGAAATATTGAACGCGCCACCCCAGCCGGTATCGATATCCACCAGCAAGGGCAGCTTGCTGGCATTGCAAATCCGCTCTACATCGCTAATTACGTCGTTCAGGCTGGTAATCCCCAGATCCGGCAGCCCGTAGGACGCATTCGCGACGCCGCCTCCGGACAAATAAATCGCCTTATGGCCGCTATCTTCGGCCAACATGGCGCAATAAGCGTTGATCGTGCCGACAATTTGCAAAGGTTGGTTTTCTTTCAATGCCTGGCGGAAGCGAGCGCTGGCAGAAGGGTTGGTCATGGGGGATTCCCGTCCAGATTTCTGATTACTTTTGAGCGCGTAATCATACTCCAAACTGCTCGCTTGCGGCCTCATCAGACGTTAATGTCCAGCGTGCTCCACAAGTTCGTTACCGGAACAATGGTCGACAAACCAATCTATCGGTTTGATCCTTCGCCTAAAGGATCTGAATAAGAAATAGGGGACAGACCACGTTTACTGGCCAATAAACGTGGTCTGTCCCCTATTTTCTGACTCCCCGCGCCCGATCCCGTGATCTTGTGGGTGGGCCTAAACACCCCTAATCGCAAAATCCAAAGACGCCACAATCTGATCCCGTATATGGCGCAGCGATCCAACCGGATTTCTCAATTGTTTCAAAGGAATGGCGGCAATCTGGGAGGTGAACAACAACAGGGCTTCGTCCTCGTAGCTGACTTCGGGGGTAAGCCGTGTCAGAGGCAATAGGTCAGTTTCCTGCCGTCGGGCGAGAGGAATGACAATGCGACTCTGCAATTGCGCAATGAACGGGCTTTGAATATCCACCAGATAGGGAAATGCCTTCGAGGTCCTGTGATTAGGGTTTGGATAGACATCAAACTGCGCCATCAGAATTCCTTGAATTCGTCACTGAGGCATCCTTGTTCGTCAACAAAAGCGTTATAGGCTTTGATGGCGTTTTCGTTCACTCGTACCCAATTGTCGCCTTCGGTGGTCAGTAGCTTCTCGGTCAAGGCCTGTTCCAGGACTGCGGAAAGATTGATACCTTTCGCTTTTGCTTTAACCAGCAGGTCACTGTTAATGCTAAGATTTGTTGCTTTTTTAGGTGCTGTGGGATCGTAAAGTTCGAGCATCGTGGTGTCCCTGTAATAGGTTTAATGCGCAGAGTTATGCGCATTGTAGTTCAGATTTACAGGAATGCCAGTTTTGCGCTTTGGGAGAAACCAGGGACAGATCTACTTAACCAAAAAGTTCCTTAATGACTATTAAGCGACAATTATCTTGGCCGGTTGATCTGATAAGGTTCGACACAGCAATGGAGGAATCGCTGTGTCGGGTAAACATGTTACAGATCAACAAGTCA
>JBBDXV010000427.1:10804-13057 GCA_040902165.1 Pseudohongiellaceae bacterium | reverse complement strand
GCAGCACCTCATACCACCCGGTGCCTATCACACAGTTTTCTTGCGATGGTCTGCTGCAGCACCTCATACCACCCGGTGCCTATCGCTCAGTTTTCTTGCGATGATCAGCGAGCCACCGCCTGCCACCCGGTGCCTATCAATATCTTTCCTTTAAGCACCAGTGAAAATTCAAACTGAGACACTACCCGCTGGCCGATCACCCAATATCCAGTTAATAGTCGGCTAAGTAAAAAAATCCCCACCGGCTATCCGCCAGAATGGCCAGGTGAGGAGCTGCGGAAATGGTTCGGACCGGTATGCGACTGTCCTGTATTTTGCGAGGAGACAATCGGCGTATCCAACAATGACAAACCTTCCGCCATGCATGGCAACATATCGATACTCCCCTGAACCCAATCTGAACACGGCTGTCAGGAAAAATCATGCTAAGATGCCGGGCTTGTTTCGAGCCCGGGAGGGTTGAATGCAGAGCCGGAAACTTGGTCAACTTGAAGTTTCAGCGATCGGACTGGGCTGTATGAGCATGTCTCAGTCTTATGGTCCGGCAGATCGCAAGGAATCTGAACGCGCATTGCACCGCGCATTGGATCTGGGTTGCCGTTTCCTCGACACTGCCAGTCTCTATGGCGTCGGTCATAACGAATCACTTATCGGGGAGTTTCTCGGCAGGCGCCGCCATGAATATATTCTGGCCAGCAAATGCGGAATCACGGTGCGGAACGGCAGACGCGCAGTGGACTGTACTCCGGAAAACATCCGCGAAACCTGCGAAGCAAGTTTGCGCCGTCTGCAAACTGACAGCATTGACCTTTATTATCTGCATCGCCGTGATTTCAATGTACCGATAGAAGAAAGCGTGGGCGCCCTGGCTGACCTGGTCAGGCAAGGCAAAATCCGCTACATCGGGCTTTCCGAGTGTTCATCGCAAACCATTCGACGCGCGCATCGAGAACACCCGGTCTGCGCAGTACAGTCAGAGTACTCATTGTGGACCCGGGATCCTGAATACAAGGTATTGGATACCTGTCGTGAACTCGGCATCGGTTTCGTGCCATTCAGTCCACTGGGTCGTGCATTCCTGACCGGAAAAGTCACTGACATGTCTCTGCTGGAAATCGATGACATGCGTCAGACCATGCCAAGATTTGCCGGGGACAACTTTCAGCATAATCTCAGGATTTTAGAAGATTTCATAGAAATCGCGGTCCGCAACCAATGTACTCCAGCGCAGTTGGCGCTCGCCTGGGTATTGGCACAGGATGAAAATTTTGTTCCGATACCCGGTACCAAACACGTGAAGTATGTGGAAGAAAATTTCGCTGCTGCGAAGCTGGTAATCAGTGCGGAAGATTTGACCCTTGCTGGACAGATCTTTGCCGAGACAAAAGTAAAGGGTGATCGCTATGCCCAGTCACATATGATTTCATTGGACCCAGATGGTTAACCGGAGAGAGTACAAATGAACGGCGCAACCGCACTTATTGAAACGCTCGCCGACTGCGGCGTGGAACTTTGCATAGCCAACCCGGGCACTTCCGAAATGCATCTGGTACAGGCTCTGGACAGGGTGCCGCGCATGCGCTCGGTATTGGCATTGTTTGAAGGCGTTTGTACCGGTGCAGCCGACGGCTACGGCAGAATGACAGGCAAACCAGCGGCCACATTGCTGCACCTGGGGCCTGGATTGGCAAACGGTATTGCCAATCTTCACAATGCCCGCAAGGCCAAAACACCATTGATCAATATCGTCGGTAATCATCCTCAGTATCATGTTGGCTTTGATGCGCCGCTGACGTCCGATATTGATACCCTTGCGCGTAATTTTTCCAGCTGGATAAAATCCTGCAGCACCTCCGCCACGCTTGCCCAGGATGGCGC
Organism: Pseudohongiellaceae bacterium; assembly: GCA_040902165.1. Lineage (GTDB taxonomy): Bacteria > Pseudomonadota > Gammaproteobacteria > Pseudomonadales > Pseudohongiellaceae > NORP240. The sequence continues at coordinate 11,179 of JBBDXV010000427.1, read as the reverse complement.
CGATGCCTATACCGCGAGCCTGCGACAGACATCAGGCTCCCAGGGCCAGATCAGCACGTTGATAATGGGCGCGGATGCTGCCTGGGGACCATCAGTCGGAAAAGTCAGACCTAACTCCAGGCCAAGTCGCAGCAAAGCGGATTCTGCGGCAATCGAGCATATCGCCGGAATCCTTGAGCGCGGTGGAAAGAACGCTTTGCTGCTTGAACACCATGCGCTTGAACCGGCGGCGCTGGAGGCCGCCAGTCGCATCGCTGCAAAGACTGGATGTCGAGTGTTAACCGGCACTTTCCCTGCGCGCGTTGACGGGGGCCCCGGTCGAGTTGTGGTGGAGAGGCTGCCTTATTTCCCGGAACAAATTCTTGCCGCCCTTGA
>JBBDXV010000427.1:0-10704 GCA_040902165.1 Pseudohongiellaceae bacterium | reverse complement strand
ACGTCGGAAAAATTGCTGCCAGCCTGTTTGATATTGGCAATCCCAATCTCAATTGGGTGGACCTGGCAAAAGGTTTTGGCGTGCCGGGTGCTGTAGCAGAGACAGCCGAACAATTAGCTGAATTGCTGGAGTGTAGCTATCGGACGCCGGGACCGTTCCTGATCCAGGCGCAGGGAGAGTTTCAGCGCTAGAACACTATTTACCCATCATGCCGCGTAAAGCCGCAGGAATGTCTGCCGGAAATACTACAAATTTCGCATTTGCCGAGCCTGACAACTGCTGCAGTGAATTAATGTACTTTTCGCCCAGCAGATAAACAATCGGCAGTTCCCTGTCACCGATGGCATCGGTAACCAGGGAAATGGCATCCTTGCTGGCCTGGGCAAGAATCACCTGCGCTTCGGCTTGACGCTTGGATGCTTCCAGCGCTCCTTCAGCCTGAAGTATAGCGGCCTGTTTGTCTCCGTCCGCCCGGGTTACGGTCGCGCGTCGCGCCCGCTCCGCGGCCGCCTGTTCTTCCATGGCCCGCTGCATGGTCTCGCTGGGGCGGATGTCCTGTATTTCCACAGTTTTAAGTGTGATACCCCAGTCGGAAATATCATCAGATATGGCAGCCTTCAATTTGGCCTTGATATGGTCGCGTGAGGACAAGGCGGCATCCAGCGCCATTTCACCAACAATCGAACGCAAGGAAGTCTGTACCAGAGTCTGAATCGCAAATTCATAGTTTTCGACACCATATACCGCCTTCTCTGGCGATACGATGTTGATATAGGCCACGGCATTGGTCAACAACACGGCGTTGTCCATGGTGATCACTTCCTGGGAGGGGATGTCCAGAACGATATCCTTGGTTGTGACCTTGTAGGCCACAGTATCGATATAGGGAATGATGAAATTCAATCCCGGATTGAGTGACGAGTGAAACTTGCCGAGTCGCTGCACAACCCACTTAAAGCCCTGGGGAACCTGGCGAACGCCTTTGGCGGCAGTAACAATGATAAACAGTAGTATGGCAATGGCAACAATGGCAGCTACATCCATGACCCGGCTCCTCTTTTTGTCCTTTTAGTTTGCAATTCAGACTTTCTTCACAATCAGGGTATTGCCGGAAACTTCGACAACATTGACCCGGTCTCCGGAAACAACGCCATCCTGGGACATAAACAACCACTCATCTGACCCCAGAACGGGTGCCGGAAACCGCAGCATTCCCCTTTTTTCACCGGAAGGAGGCGTTAAAACCTGTCCGGTTTCGCCAAGCAGTGATTCAAGGGACAGACCAGCCATAGTCCGGTCCAATGACAAAGGTTTGAAAAATTTGAACCAGCCAAATGCAGCCACAGTAGACAGAGCACCCCATAGAAGCACCTGAATGGCAAGGCTCATCTCCGGTACCAGATACAGAACAATGCCCACCACTATGGCCGATGCGCCAAACCAGAAAACGAAAAATGTGCCAAGAAAGGCCTCGCTGATGATGAGCGCGATACCGAAGATCACCCAGTGCCAAAATTCAAGAACCGGTTCCATAGCTGGTCTCCCTGAACGTAGTCGCTCATTAATACTCCCTTGCGGGCGAATTTTCAATGTTCCGAACTACACTGGCGGCGCGTGTCACCTGCTCGTGGATCACGGTTTCAACGCTTAATTATGGCTTGCATACCAATATGACAGTTGCGGTTTTTTCAACCGACGCGCAGAATCTCCACCAATTTCAACGCTGGTGACGGGGTTACTGTGGATCTGGGTGGATGTTTCTGCGGCAAAATCCGCTACTGTATCGACGACGGAGAGCATATGGTGGCCAATTGTCACTGCAGTATGTGCCGTCGCATCAGTGCGGCACCGTTTGTCACCTGGATCCTGGTACCCTCAACGTCTTTCCGTTATACCCAGGGACAGCCGATAGAATTCGCCTCTTCAGAAAAGGCGGTGCGACATTTCTGTGGCAGCTGCGGGACTCCGCTGGCATTTCTGGCAAAATCCCGACCAGATATCGTTGACGTCACCAGTTGCAGCCTGGACCATCCAGAGAAACACCCGCCTTCACTGGAGGTACACGAGAATTCGAGGCTGTCCTGGCTCGCGACCGGGCTGGTCAATGACCGGGCGACCCATTGATCAATATTCAACCGAAGCACACCTGACTTTTACCAAGGAGCTAGAAAATGAAAAACCAACTCTCGACAAGATCGAAGGTCGTTGCGGGCATTGCGACGCTTTTCCTGGCGACTGCGGGAACCACAATCGCCCAGTCTCTACCGGTGGATTTCGCTGACGGCCAAAACTGGTTATGTCGTGGAACCGATTCAAGTCTGGGAGCCTGTGATGCCGATCTCGATACGACCATAGTCAATGCCGATGGTCGACTAAACATTGAAAAGTTTATCCGCAATGAAAATCCTGCCATCGACTGTTTTTATGTCTATCCAACTGTTTCCCTGGATACCACACCAAACAGCGACATGAATGCCGGTCCAGAAGAATACAATGTAATTGCCCAACAATTTGCGCGATTCGGTTCAAAATGCCGCACGTTTGCACCAATGTATCGACAGCTGACTCTTGCGATGATTCTCGGTGGCGAAGGTACTCCAGACAGACAGCTTGGCTACAATGACGTCCTCGACGCCTGGAACTATTATCTTGAGCATTATAACGCTGGCCGCGGCGTTGTCCTGGTGGGCCATTCACAGGGTTCTGGTGTTCTGACCAGTCTCATTCGAAATGAAATAGACGGCAAACCGGTTCAGCAGCAGATAATTTCTGCCATGTTACTCGGCACCACAGTACAGGTTCCTGCCGGACAAAATGTAGGCGCTACATTTCAGCATATGCCCTTGTGCACTTCCGGTGATCAGACCCAGTGCATCATTGTGATTGCTTCGTTTCGATCTACCGTACCTCCAACTGCCACCAGTCTGTTTGGACGCAATGGTCAGGACTCGGTCAGTGGATGCACCAACCCTGCAAGCCTTGCCAAGGGCAGCAATGAGGTTCACGCCTATTTGAATGCCGCACCTGGTCGTACCGGAGTTGACAGCTGGACCACCGAAATCCCCAGGCTGGAAACTCCGTTTGCGAGCGCGCCAGGATTATTGACCACTGAATGTGTAAGCTCAGCAACCCATACCTATCTTGAGATCCGCGTTCACGGCAATCCGGACGACCCGCGAACTGATGATATCGGGGGCGACATCATTAACGCAGAGGGCCGACCCGACGCAGGCTGGGGGATGCATTTGATTGACGCCAATCTCGCGATGGGTGATTTGCTGACAATCGTCGACCGACAAACTGTAAGCTATTTGCGTGACCGGCCTTGATTCCGTATATCTTGTTTCTACATCTCTACGCGCGCGAGGACGGCACCTGCACCCAGATAAACCAGTCCGCTGAATCGCCGTGTAAAATTCGGTGACCGTCCCTGCAGCCAATGGACCAGTCTGGCGGCAAGAAGCGCATAACAACTGTCCAACAGAACAGCAAGCAACCAGAAGATCAGGGACAGCAAGGCGATCTGTGAAAGATAAGGCTCAAACTCAGATACAAACTGCGGCAGGAATGCGCTGAAGAAAAGTATGGTTTTGGGATTGGTAAGCGACACCCAGAAACCACGCTGGAATGTACCCAGTCCGGATACCCCTGTTGCTCTTCCATCAGCATTTGTTAGCAGCAGATTGAGGCCCAGCGCGAGCAGATAAACTACGCCACACCACTTTAGCCAGACCAATCCGGTTGCCAGCACAGCCACCAGTGATGCAGTTGCCAATGCAGCAACTGCAAGCTGGATCAGCATGGCCGTGCTGGTGCCGGCCACAGTCTGCAGCCCGCGACGACGCCCATGCACCAGGGTTGTGGCCACTATGACCATTACATTGGGACCGGGAATGACAATGACTGCAGAAGCAACCATTACAAACAATATCAGTTCCATAAGTGACTTGATTTGAATCAACGGAATAATTACAAAGTCCTCCATACTACACCAGCCAGCAAGGTGGATAAACTACCACCAGCACAACACAGGACCTGAACTGATGACAGCAATAATCCCCGGTAGTGAAGAATGGTTACGTCAGGTCAGAGAGGAAATTCTTGAACCAGAACGACCGATCATTGACCCGCACCATCACCTTTGGCGCGATGGTCGCTTACCGGATTACATGCTGGACCAGCTCTGGCAGGATACCGGCTCGGGACACAACATCGTCAAGACCGTTTTCCTGGAATGTCGTGCATTCTATTATCAGGATGGACCAGTGCATTTGCGCCCGGCCGGAGAAACCGAAACGGTAGCTGAAATTGCGCGGCAAAGCAGGGAGTCTACAAATAGCAAAGCGGTAATTGCCGGCATTGTAAGTCACGCAGACCTGACCCTGGCTGGCGAGACCGAAGAGCTGTTGTTGGAACTGCTGGACTTGCACAGTGAAAAAGGCGGCACCTTGTTCAAGGGCATTCGTCAATCCGGTGCCCATGACAAGAATTCCGACGCTTTCTTTATCAAACCGCGGGCACCGGCCTATCTGTATGGCAAAGAATCATTTCGCCAGGGATTACGCGTACTCGCTCGTCGCGGCCTAACCTATGAAACCTGGCACTACCACCATCAGAACGAGGACTTTTGCGAGCTGGCACAGATAGTTCCGGAGTGCACGATGATCCTGGATCACTTCGGTACGCCGCTTGGAGTGAATGTTTACGCAAACTGTCGCGACGAAATTTTCCAGCAATGGAAAGAGGATATTCGTGCCATTTCCCGATGCCCGAATGTCTACGCCAAGCTGGGTGGACTGGCGATGCCGGATAACGGCTTCGGCTGGGATAAACGGGCGCTGCCGCCGACATCGGATGAATTTGTCGCAAAGCAAAAACGCTATTACCTGCACACCATTGAGTGCTTCGGACCTGGGCGTTGCATGTTTGAAAGCAACTTCCCGGTGGATCGCCTCTCGCTGGCCTACCCCATCGTCTGGAATGGCTTCAAGAAAATGGTGGCGGACTTCAGCGAAGCAGAGAAGCACGCGATGTTTTACGGGACCGCAGAAAAGGTCTACCGACTGCAGAACTAGGGAATCCATAGACTTGTTCAGAGGTTCCCTAGCTGGATCGCAAGCGCTTGATTACGCCGCTGCTGCTCAGAATTATCCGGTCGTTCACCTTGAACTCGGCGCGAACAAAGATCAGCGATCCACCGCGCTTCACCAACTCGCCTTTACCGATGACCAGATCTCCGGCAATCGCGGGTGCGATAAATTCATTGTTGCAGGTTACGGTAGCAACACTTTCATTTGCCCCACCGTTGGCGACCAGACACAAGGTGTAGTCCGCAAACGCCATCAGGATGCCTCCATGCAATGAGTCATGGGCATTGCAATTGTGCAGCTGTACGCGGAACGCAGTATGGGAACAGTTTCCTTCCATGTAAAAGAAAAAAGGTCCGATGTGATCTTCTGCTTTGTCACCTGTCCAATGCTTATAATGTGGCAGTATGTCGAAATCCGCCGGGTTGAATTTTTGCTTCATGCTGAGTTGATCTCCACTACCTGCTTTGATCGTCAAGCGTAAGCTGCCAGTATCCTACGTCAATCCATTGGTTGAATTTCCAGCCAACCTGCCGAAACTGTGCGACTTTTTCAAAACCCAGCTTTTCATGCAAGGCAACGCTGTGGTCGTTTGGCAACGCAATACCGGCAATAAGCGCGTGGATACCCGTCTCACGCAGCGCCAGGATCAATTTTTCATAGAGCATTGGGCCGATACCCTTCCCGCGACAATCCTTGTCTATATAAACAGTCGTTTCTACAGAATAGCGATAGGAGCAGCGTGATTTCCATTCACTGGCGTAGGCATAGCCGAGTATTCGATCCCGGTCCTGCAGTACCAGCCAGGGACGTTGCGAACTTGCCCCTTGAATACGTTGTTGCATCTGCTCTTCGGTAACTGCGGATTCTTCAAAAGTTATCGTGGTATTTTCAATATACCAGTTGTAGATGCTGCAAATCTGTTGCGCATCCTGGCTCATCACCTGACGAATTTGCATCTTGGGTTTTTTCCTCTTTTCCAGCCGTCTTTCCAGGTAAAGCTAGTTATCTTTCGTCGTATCAAAGGGTCGCACAATTTCTGCAACCCTTTCACTGCCAACCAACTGAGCAAATTCATCAGCCAAACGTGTGCTTTCCTTCAACACAGTTTGCCAATATCGGACCCGCTCCGGGTAAGCAAGTTTGCGGAAGTCGTCGCGATCAGGAATCTTACCGTATGGAAGGTTTGCAACAAACTCTGGTGACGGCACAACCATCAACACGTTGGCGAAATTTCCCTGCTTTACCTTGCGCCGGGGAAGGTGTTTGTCAAACCAGCCGGGCACCACTTTCGGCTGGAAGTGTGGATACAATACCAGCCCGTTTTGCAGGTGAAATGGAACATCAAAGTGGTAATCCGTGATGCCACCGTCCAGATACAAGCCTTTTCCGGCACCGCTTATGTCTCGCACACCATCCAGTACAAACGGAATGGAGCCGCTGGCCATTAATGCATCGAAAGTGTTGTAAACTGTCAGCTTTACATCGCGCGTAGGCAAGTCCCGCAAACGCGTCAGCTCACAGGTATGCATATGGTTATTGAATACTATGCGTTCGAAGTAAAGCGACAATAATTTTCGACTGACCGCATTCGAGGCAGCAGCCAGTCCAAGACCAGTAGCCAGCAGCGCTTTGCTATTCGCTGCCAGAATCCCTCTGGCACGACCCGCAATAATATGGGATTTGAAAACTTTGTTGGCAACGATATTTCTTGCGCCGTCTGCCGTCAAAACCTGCTGCAACATCACCTTTGCCTTCGCCGTGATTTCCCCGGCGGTCGGATGCGCCGAATAATTCTCTTTGCTGTAGAGCTCGGCCAGCCTGTCGATCGCGGCCACCGGGTCCGGTTGGGCGAGACAGGCAAGGCGCCAGGCGCCCACCGAAGATCCGAGTGTTGCAAGTCCATTGACCGGTGCGCGGAAAAAGTCACCGAACAGATAACGATCCAGTCCATACAGGACAAACCATTTGGGGCCGCCTGATGCGCCTGCCATCACGGTGAACTGATGCGCATGCAGACCTTCACTGCGAATTCTGTTCAGTGCAACCGGTCCTGCATAAAGGAAAATGGAAGTCATATTGCCGATCATAAAGCCAATTGTCGCAGATTGTGAGGCCTGACCGGTTTTGCTTGCCTGCCTGACCAAAAACGTCTATTTTGCCGAACTTGTTGTGTGCGAATGGCTGACAAGGAGAATTTAAAACGCCATGAAAAAGTCCCTCGGTTTTTTATTGATACTTCCCCTGTTACTGGGCATTCCCCTGCTGGCTTTTGCCGCCTCTGCCGGTGGTGAATCTGCGGAATTGCTCGTATTGACAAACAGCTGGGTGGGATATACAGCAATTTTAGTCTTCATCACCGCTTATGGTCTGGTCATCGCTGAAGAATTCACGCATCTGCGCAAATCCAAACCTGTGATACTTGGCGCTGGTCTGATGTGGGGCCTGATCGGATTTGTCTATGCGCAGAATGGCATTGATCACGCTGCAGAAGAAGCGGTGCGTGATTTCATGGTGGAATTTGCCGAACTGTTCCTGTTTCTGCTGGCCGCAATGACTTTCGTGAACGCCATGGCAGAACGGCGCCTGTTTGAAGGTCTCCGTTCCTGGCTGGTAGGTCGCGGGTATGGATACAGAAAACTGTTCTGGATAACCGGGATCATCGCTTTCTTTCTGTCGCCGGTAATCGACAACCTCACCACTGCACTGGTGATGTGTGCCGTGGTTATGGCAGTCGGCAAAGGTAATGCCAAATTCATCGGTCTTGGGTGCATCAACATCGTGGTTGCTGCCAATGCCGGTGGGGCGTTTTCACCTTTTGGTGATATCACCACTTTGATGGTATGGCAGGCAGGCCTGGTGGACTTCTCGACGTTTTTCGCATTGTTTATACCGTCGGTAGTCAATTATATCGTTCCGGCTGCAGCGATGAGTTTTGCTGTACCCAATGCAACTCCCCACGTTGATCAGGAACGTGTTCGCATCAAGCGCGGCGCGTTCGCGATAGTTTTCATATTCGCCTGCACCATCGTCACTGCGGTGAGCTTCCATAACTTCCTGCACCTGCCGCCGTTTCTCGGAATGATGACCGGCATGGGCGCCCTGAAAGTGTTCGGTTATTACCTGAAAAAAACCCACAAACCCCATCCGCTGGATTCTGAGGAATACGGTCAGGTGGGCGATGTGGCCGCCTTTGACAGCTTCCGCATGATTGCCCGCGCTGAATGGGACACCCTGCTGTTCTTTTTCGGTGTAATCATGTGTGTGGGCGCACTCGGATTTATCGGCTACCTGAGTCTGGCCAGTCAGTGGATGTATGTGGATCTTGGCCCGACACTGGCCAACTCACTGGTAGGAGTCCTGTCCGCCATTGTCGACAATATCCCGGTGATGGTTGCGGTGCTGCAGATGAACCCACATATGAATGAGCAGCAATGGTTACTGGTGACGCTGACTGCCGGAGTAGGCGGAAGTATGTTGTCGATCGGCTCGGCTGCAGGTGTGGCACTGATGGGGCAGGCACGAGGCATGTATACCTTCTTTGGCCATCTGAAGTGGACCCCGGTAATCGCCGTCGGCTATGTACTCAGTATCCTCGTGCATATGTGGATCAATACCGAGTACGCTGCCATTTATTACAACTAATTAAAACCAGAGGCGGGAATTCAGGGTTTGCGGAAGCGGCGTACAAAGGTTTCTTCCATCGTTGGAAACGTAAGATCTTCCACCAGCACGAATCCCGCCTCGGTAATCTGACGCGTAAATTCCTCGACCGTACCGCCGACATGCTCGGCCATGCGTGTGGCCTTGGAAATGTCGTAATCCATCACTATCAGTTCACCGCCACTGACCAGAGCGGACATCATCGACGCCAGCATGTCCTGGTAATAGACAAAATGGTGGTAGGCATCACTGGTGAATACCATGTCTACCGAGTTGACCAGCAGATCAATCGATCGCTCGGTACTCAATACAGTCTCCACCTGGGTCAGACCGTTCTCTCTGATCTTGCTGTCCAGATGCGTTATGAAACCGGGTGAGATATCCACGGCATAGACCTTGCCGCTGGTGCCTACGGCGTTAGCAAGCAATGGTACATATAGCCCGGTTCCTGCGCCGATATCTGCCACTCTGTCCCCGCCCGCAAGACCCAGCACTGCGGTCACTTCATTGCGATAATCGAAGACTTCCCGTCCTTCTACCTCAAAGCGTTGCGCCCAGGTTTCGACCTGCATAGCGGGATCAAGATAACCGGCATTGATGCCGTCCGACTGGCCACGTTGCTGAGCGCTGGCGAAAACAGTTGTCAACAGCAGGGGCACAATTAACAGGATGCGTTTGATGAGTTTCATGTCTGAATTCCTTGCCGATTGAAAATATAGTAGGTAAAAGAGCTGCTCAGTGCAGCACTGCGCAGAATAGGATCAGCAGGGTGAAATGTCCACTTGCTCCGGCTGGAATCATTCGGGCTTCAGGGCAATGTCTTCCACAGGCAACCCGGAACTTCCCACCTTTAACGACAGATCGATTCGCAGACGCCGCAGGGCCATATAACAACCGCTACCGCAAACCAGGGTAACACCGCCCAGAAAGATCAGCATAAATAAATCCCACAGCGGTCGACTGCGCGACCAGACGGTGAAATCACCGCGATGTACTCCGTAGAACAACCAGCGATACCAGCGCAGCTCCTGATCTACTTTATGAATCAGCTGTCCGGTAACCGGACTGAGGTAATAGCGATGTTGCTGGGGATCGTCCATGATTACGCGATATACAGGAAACTCCCTGACCACATGATGGGAGTAATAATAGGCATCTGGTTCCGAAATTAAACCTGCAGCCGCGATCTCCTGACCCGGCTGTATTCGCTTTGCCAGCTGCGATAACCGGTCCTCGGTTAACCGCTCCGGTTGCAAGGTTTGCCAGTCGAGTCGGATCCGTTCTGCATCTTCACCATAACTGATTACGACTGGTTCGCCTGCCTGGACGAATATTTCCAGTCGCAGGTTTTGCGCCAGATCTTCTCGCGCCGCCAAAGCAGTTATTAGCTGGTCAATTTCATCCCAGACCAGATTTCTTCCTTGTAATCGCTCAGTTTCGAGGGCCGCGCCTTCTCCTTCCAGCGCTCCCCAGGGATTCATTGAAAACAACCCGCTAAAAACCCAGCTAAGGGTCAAAATGCCGAATACGAGTCCGAAATAATGGTGATAAAGATTTATACCGGTATACGGAGACAGACGTCCGCTCTGCCGACGCCTGAACTGTTTGATACCGATATAAAGTCCTGTCGCAGTCAGGAAAATACCGAGAATAGTGAGCCAGATGACCACCTGGGACCAAACCGCAGTGTGTTGTCTCAACAGGGTTGGATAAAGCCAGTGAATTACCGCACCAAGATAACCCCACAAGCGTTGTTCGGAAGTTGTGAGCTGAATCAATTCTCCTGAGCGACTGGAGATATAGAACTCAGAGTTGTCATGATCTTCAACCTGGAACTTGTAAAGCGGCCGCAATGGATTATAGGCACCGTAAACCGTCCATTGATCATTGTGCATCTCACCGGCAAAGCTGACGCCTGCGCCGTAAAAGTAGCGTGCCGTAAACTCTGTGGCCA
>JBBDXV010000426.1:0-1902 GCA_040902165.1 Pseudohongiellaceae bacterium | reverse complement strand
AATTTCTGGAATAGCGACTCCATTATTGCCGGCAATGTCAGCACCCCGACGACCATTGCAGCCTCCGCTGCTTTTGGAGCCCAACTCAACCAGGCTTATCTGAACGCGGAGGTTCGAGCGCTTAACCTGGCCGAAGCGCCGACTTCGACCTCGGTAATCTATACCGACCCTCTTTGTACTTCAGGGCTAACTGATGCCAACGGCAATCCGTTCTATGTGGCGGGCAGTCATCCCAAACAAAAGGGCGACACTCGGCAATCGCAGCGGTGCCTGTGTGGTGGATGAATCGGAGTGGGCGCTGATCAGCTATGAACAGGAACGCAATGCCATCGCCGGCGCCTTCAACCATACCTTTGATGATGGCACCGAGTTTTACTCCTTCTTTCAACAGTCCAATCAGGAAACCCTGCGTGGCGGTAGTGGCTATAACAGATCGTTTGCCAGCACCTTCCTTCCGTCTCCTGGTGCCTACACATTGCTCCGTGGCCAAAGGCTGGAACTAGGACATTTCGCCCCGAATATTGGCCTGCCCCGCCCGACGAATATTGTCGGTAACCCGGCGGATACCATCAATGGTGGTCCCAACACTCTGTACCGCTCGACCATGCACTACGGCATCTTGCGTCCCGGTGGCGATGACGATGTTACCCGTACCGACACAGTCAGTGGCCAGTTCGGTTTACGTGGGGAGTTTGAGATCGCTGACCGGGTATTGAACTGGGATGTCAGTTACTCGGCCGGCAGTTCCAGCGTGGAAACCCAACGACGGGATACCAACCGCACCAACGCACACCTCGCGAGCATGGGGCTGGGCGGTAAGGACTGCGTACCAAATGGTGTCACCGATTTTGACTTCCGTAATCAACCGGGTGCAAATGCCTGGACCAGTTACGGATCTCTGTTCCGCTTCGTTTTTGAGGGCTTCTTTGTGCAGCCCCATGAAACGATTTCCCTGGGCCTGACCAGTAACAACCAGGGCCAGGGAGCCTGCAAGTTCTATAACCCCTTGCTGACTTCGTTGACCAATCCCAATGTCGCCAATGATCCCGAGTTGATTGACTGGATTACTGAAGTGGTGAATGCCAAAGACAAACGCAATACCCTGGGCGTTCTCGATGTAGTCGTTACCGGCGAGTTGTTTGAAATGCGTGGCGGCACGGCGGCCTTTGCAGTGGGCGGGCAGAATCGCCAGCGCAATGCCAAGTCCAATGCCAACCATCTGTTGTGGCCTGGTATTCCCCGCGGTATTACCCATTTCACCAACGGCGTACCGTCCGCCTGGGCCAAGATGGACAACAACCTGAGTTGTTCCTCCTGCGGCTTTGACTACGATCTGGATCAGGATGTCAGTGCGTTTTTCACGGAGTTTTCACTGCCGTTCTGGGAAAATGTAGAAAGCCAGTGGGCCCTTCGTTATGAAGATTACGGTGGCAATATCGGTAGTGAGTTATCCCCCAAAGTGGCACTGAGCTGGCGGCCAATCGATTCCCTGCTGGTACGAGGTTCCTGGTCCCAGTCCTTCAGGGCACCGAACCCCGGCATTATCGGTTCTGGTCTTGATGCTTCATCGGTGACCTTCCTGGATCCGCTCAGCAACCAGTCAGTCAGGGCAGGCTTATTGCCCCCGACGCCGGAAAATTCAGTACTTGAATCTTCCTATACGCTGGGAGGTCCGGCTCCGAACGTCGGTAATGAATACGCCGACACCTTCAGCATGGGCTTTATCTGGACGCCGGGTGGCGCACTGGAAGGTGCCAGCGTTCAGGCTGACTTCTGGCGTTTCGAAGTGAAGGACCGGGTATTGCCCGAATCCGGTGGTGGCGCCATGGCACGGCAACTGGCTGTGTTTAATGAACTGGTAGGCAATCCGGGCAACTACGTGCTCAACAGCAGCATGAATGC
>JBBDXV010000425.1:0-1908 GCA_040902165.1 Pseudohongiellaceae bacterium | reverse complement strand
ACCGGCTGGTAGAGTTCCATATTTGGCATAACGTCATGTGATGGCATAGTTAACCTCAGAAAGTATTGGTTTTCAGGGACTTGGTACTGTAGGTATTACCCGCCAAGTGGTCGATGATCATGTCCGTTGTGGTTGGTGCCGTATTGAACAAATGTCCATCCAATGCGTGAGAGATGGCACTTGCCAGCGCGGCAGCTGCAGCACCCTGAGTGGGTTCGCCGATACCGCGTGCGCCTGCGGGGTTATCCGGATCGGGAATTCCCACTGCGCCTGACCTGGTCAAGGTGGGGACATCCAGATAGGTAGACGGCTTGCTTTGATACAGGCCGGTATTAGCCGGCAAACCATTCTGCGGATCATAGACGTGACGCTCCAGGGCAGTCATGCCAAAACCCCATACGGCACCGCCGCGCATCGCATTGCTGAAGTTCTTGGGATGTACCACGACGCCGCAGTCGGCTACCGCAGCATAATCCAGAATTTCGATCTTGCCGGTATCCTTGTCCAGTTCGATTTCACAGAAGCCCACCACGTTGCCCGGCGGTGTTGCGCGTCCGCCAAGGTTGTCACGGGAGACACCGATCAGACCGGTTCCCTGCAAACCCTGTACCGCCAGCTGGGTCAAGGGGTTGAGATCATCCGGAAATTCCATGCCGCTGAATCTGCCGCCCATTTCAATCGCTCTCTGGGCAGCCTGTGCATAGGTCAGGCCCTGACTGTTATCAGTGGTTTTGAAAACGCGTTCGCCGCCGATTTCATATTCTTCCGCTGTACCGCCCAGTGCCGCTGCAGCAATTTCTTTAAGCTTGGTGACTGCGTCCTGTGCGGCCACCCAGTTGGTGCGGGTGTGAGTGAAAATGGTATTGCTGCCGCCCTGACCGGAGCTGTGGGGCAGGTGGCGGTCGGTACGACCGTTTTCAATAACACAGTTCTCCCAGGGAACCTGCAGCACCTCGGCTGCAGCACGACTGGTGGCTGCATACGAGTAAGTTCCGAGGTTGCCGACTCCGCTGTGGATATGCAGGCGGCCATCGGGAGCAATGCGCACCAGGCCGTCATAGCCGCGACTGCCGGCACCATGGAAGCCGATGCCAACACCCAGTCCGCGAACCTTGCTGCCGTTCTGTCTGGGCACGGTTTGCTTCTGCTGCCAGCCGAACAGTTCGGCACCCTGTTGCAGTGCCAGTGCGTTGTGGGCATCCGTCACCGGGCCCTGGCTGCCACCCTGGAATCCGTCCGGGCCAATCGCATTCAGAATGCGGAACTGCACCCGATCCATACCAAGTTGATTGGCTGCCTTGTCCATGATCGGTGCCAGTACAGCAGCCATTTCATTCTGGCCGGGGCCGCGCTGGGCGCCACGGGGCGTCGTATTGGTATACACCTGAATGCCGCGGTAGCGCATGCTCTGCGGCTGATAAGCCACGGTTACGTGCTGGGCAGATGAACCGCCGCTGCCGCCGCCGTTGGCGCCGGCGTCATTGACGATCACCAGATCCACTGCCGACACCTTGCCGTCCGGTTTAACGCCGACCTTGATCCAGCCCTGCATACCGGAGCGGGCAGAACCAATGTAAAACTCCTGCTCACGGGTAATCCGCAACTGCACCGGACGATTCAACATCCTCGAGAAGTTGCCGGAAATGGACATATAAGGATAAGGTCCGATCTTGGAACCGAAACCACCGCCGGTAGCTTCGTTGATGAATACCAGATCCGCCAGTTCAATATTCAGCATCCTCGACAGCCCGGCATTGGCAGCACTTTGACTTTGTAGTGAACCGTGGAAATAGCACTTGCCGTTTTCCCAGTAGGCCATGCAGGTACGGGATTCCAGTGAATGGTGTGGATAGCCGATAGTGACGAAGGGCTCTTCTACAATGACGGAAGCCTCGGCAAATCCGGCAT
>JBBDXV010000424.1:8103-13185 GCA_040902165.1 Pseudohongiellaceae bacterium | reverse complement strand
AAAATGAGTAGAAAGGTAACTTTTCGTTGGGATTTTTTTTAGGGTGATGTAATGCAAATGACACTGTCTTACTTCTATATAAAGAAGTGATTTTAAAAACAAAATAGGATGGCACATGAACAACCGTCGATTAAACCGTCGATTAAAAAGCAAGGTCCTGGCATTCCTGGCGACTATCAGCCTGCTTCCGGCTGTATCTACACAGGCTGCCGAGATTATGGTGGATACCCGACTCATTGATCAGGCGCAGGAAGTCCTGCGCGAAAAGCAAACCGAAATCGTTGCCTTGCAGCGTGAGATCAACCGGCTTGCCAATGCGGCAAGTTCCACGTTTGAAGAATTCAAACAGGAAAACGACAATCTCGAAGCCTTGCTGGTATTGAATGCAGAATACCGAAAACTGATTTCGATCCAGGAAGGAAATATTGCAACCCTGGATGAAAGTATTGCCAATGTTGAAATAGTAACCCGCGAAATTCCGTTTCTGATGGAAAAGATGCTCACCAGCATGGAGCAGTTTGTTGAGCTTGATCTGCCATTCCAGATGGAACAACGGCGTAACCGCTTAACCTTTGCCCGCAATGCAATTGATAATCCCGATGTCTCCATTGCAGAAAAATTCCGGCAGGTATTGGTGCTATACCAGAACGAAACCCTTTACGGCAGAACCCATGAAACCTATGCCAGCACGATTAATTTCAATGGTGCGGACCTAGACGTCAATATATTGCGGGTAGGTCGTATTGCGCTGCTGTTTCAGACTACCGACAGACAAATTACCGGTCGCTGGGACAACGCGACACGAAGCTGGGTAGAGTTGCCGGTGGGTGAATATCGTACCGCCGTCCAATCTGCCATTCGCGTATCCCAGGGACTCGATGCCCCACGAATTATTGATCTGCCTATTGTTGCACCGGAGTTAGCACAGTGATGAAAACAATAATCAAATTTACCGCGCTGTCAGTTTCAACCCTGTTGCTGGCCGCCAGCACCCAGGTGCTGGCCCAAACCCAGGCTACCTCACTGGATGATCTCCTGAACATGGTGTTAGAGAATCGTGTCGCCGAATCAGCCGAATACCGCCAGCGAGAGCAGGAATTTCGCAATGCGGCCAACCAGCAACAGCAAATACTGGAGACGACCCGGAATCGCGTTGGCGAACAGGAGCGACTGCAGGTACAGCTTTCGGACCAGTTTGAGGCCAATGAAATCATCATTGCCGACAAACAGGTAATCCTGCGCGACCGTCGCGGGGATCTGAATGAACTGTTTGGCACCCTGCAGGGTGTAGCGGGCGACTTCATGAGTACGTTCCAGGGTTCGCTGATCAGTGCCCAGTATCCGGGTCGAACTGAATTCCTGGAAGAGTTTATCGAAACTGCTGGCAGTAGTACTGAACAGCTCGCGATCGCTGAAATAGAGCGCTTCTGGTATTTCATGCAGCAGGAAATGACCGAATCCGGAAAAATCGTGAAATTCAGTGGAACCGTTACCCTGCCATCCGGCGAAGCGGAAAATCGCAGCATTACCCGAATCGGTTCTTTTAATGCAGTCTCCGATGGTGATTATCTGATGTATAACACTACGATTGGTCATCTGCAGGTATTACCGCGGCAACCGGCTGGAGCGGTAACCTCGAGAGCGGCTGATCTGGAAAACAGTTCTGCCGGGCAGGTAGTGAAAGTCGGAATCGATCCGACCGGCGGAATCGGAGGCCAGGTATTGGCCAACCTGATCAACTTCCCGACTGTCGAAGAACAGGTCCGGAATAATTCCGGACGTATTGGTTTTATGATTATCGGTATCGGTATTATCGGTATTCTCGTCGGCCTGATTCGTTCTGTAATACTCACTCTGGTTGCGATGAAGGTAAGCAAGCAGTTGAAGTCTGACAAGGCGATGAGAAACAATCCGCTGGGCAGGGTACTGTCGGTGGCGGATTCCAACCCCAATGCCGATACCGAAACCCTGGAACTGAAACTGGGTGAGGCAATTCTTCAGGAAACGCCAGCCCTGGAACGATTCCTTACTTTTATCAAGATTATTGCAACCGTCGCGCCGCTGATGGGGTTGCTTGGAACCGTAACCGGTATGATCGAGGTGTTCCAGCAGATTACGGTATACGGTGCCGGTGACCCGACCATCATGGCTGGCGGTATCTCGGTTGCCTTGATGACTACGGTACTGGGTTTGTGCGTAGCCATCCCAACGGTACTGATGCATACCTGGGTCAAGAGCAAGGCCGACAATATCATTCACATTCTTGAAGAGCAGGCTACCGGCATGATTGCCGAGAAGTCCGAATCCAAGGCCGGTCGTTAACTGATCAGATAAAGACAAAGGGATAGTATTTATGTATTTCGCTCTCCTGGACGTGCTGGACGCTGTCAATACCTTTATGTTGCGGGGTGGCCCGGTACTGTGGGTGATTGCCGGATTGCTGCTGGTCAAGTGGTCTCTGGTTTTTGAACGTGTCTGGTACCTGAATACCACTCACAAGCAAAGCGTCAAGAATACGCTGGCGGCCTGGAATGCGCGGTCCGATACAAAGTCCTGGAGCGCTCATGCGATACGCAGCATGATGATCTCCAGGGTTTCGCTTGATCTGAAAACCACCTTACCGATGATTGAAACCCTGGTAGTGATTTGTCCCTTGCTCGGATTAATGGGAACGGTGACCGGCATGATCGAGGTGTTCTTTGTGCTGTCGCTGACGGGCGGTGGCGATGCCAAGTCCATGGCTGGCGGCGTATCCAAGGCGACCATACCGACAATGGCAGGAATGGTCGGGGCACTGTCTGGTATTTTTGCCGCCAACTGGCTGAAAGCCAGCATGGACCGCGATCTTGATCTGCTGGAAGACCATATGCCGCTGACCCGATAGGTCATCGATTAAAAATTCAAGAACCCTGTTTCGACGAGATTAAAGGTAGCTGCCCATGAATGAAGGGTTAGTCAGAAAGAAGAAAGATGAAGGCGCCGGGGAGATTGACCTGACGCCGATGCTGGATGTTGTATTTATCCTGCTGATTTTCTTTATCGTTACCTCGGTGTTTATTACCGAAGCCGGTATCGACGTTAATAAACCCGTTGCCTCAACATCCGAAGCCAAGAACAAGGATTTGATCCTGATCGCTGTCGGCCCGCAAGGCGACATCTGGATCGACGGTGAGCAGATAGATCCGCGGTTTATTCGCGCCCGCTTTGAATTGCGTCTGGCTGAAGCACCGAATTCATCTGTGGTCATACAAGCTGATCAAAGCGCCAATAACGAATATGTCATGATGATCATGAAAGCCGCACGCGATGCCGAGATCAGCGACATATCCATTTCAACGGAGGCCTAGACAATGATTATAATCAGATGGGGCATATCGCTGGTGTTAGGAGCCGTAATTACGCTAGGGCTGTTTTATTTTATGCAGACCTTGATTGCCACGGGTGAAAACCTGGATCAGAGTATGACCGTGGTCAAGGTAGTCGACGCAACAATGCCCGAAATCGAACTCGACGTGATAGAAAATATCGAGAAACCGGAACCGATAGAAGAGCTCAATGAGCCGCCACCGGAAACGCCGGACAAACAGATCAATCTGGATGATGGCCCGGCGTTGAATATCATTCGTAATGAAGTTCAGCTGGACGCGAACCTGAACCTGGGAAATGCGTCAATTTCCATTACTGATGGTGAAATGCTCCCCCTGGTCAATGTAACTCCTGAATATCCCACTCGCGCTGCCTCAAGAGGCATAGAAGGATGGTGTCAGGTGCGGTTTACCGTCGATGCGAGCGGCAACGTATTGGAGGAAACCATCGAAGTCGTGGATGCAGAACCGCCCGGCATGTTTGACCGTTCTTCGGTTCGTGCTGCGGCCCGATTCAAATTTCAGCCACGCGTCAAAGACGGCGTTGGTGTCGCAGTACCCGGGGTGCAGTATGTGTTTCGTTATGTGCTGGAAGGTGAACAATAATGGTCAGGAAACTCTTTCCAGCGCTTTTCATTATGGCAGGCATATTGTTGGCTACCGCTGCGCTGGCGGGTGATGAGCCGCGGCAGCCACCACCGACCCGGTCATCAGATACACTGACGGAACAGGTTTTTCGGGCCATTTCCGAGATCCAGGCAATGATGAGCCCGGAAGACCCCAATACACCCGCCGACTATGAAGGGGCAAAACTTGCCCTGGATGAACTTTACGCGCGCCGTTATGAGCGCATGAATGATTTCGAGAAATCCACGGTTCTCAATTTCTATACCAATTACTATCTGTCTACAGACAATATGCCTGAGGCGATTCGCATCTTCAAACAGATGCTGACGATTGAAAACCTGCGTGAAGACACGCGCCTGCGTGCTTTACGTGCCCTCGGGCAGCTAAGTATGGCGGAAGAGAATTTCACCGATGCAATTCTCTATTACAACCAGTGGCGCGGCCTTGCGCTGGAGGAAGACGAACTCGTATTCCTCGGTCTTGCCAATTCCCATTACTCGCTGGAGCAGTATGCCGAGGCCGTCCCTTTCCTGCTCAGCCATATGCAGATGCTGGCGGACCAAGGCGAGACGATCGAGCGCAACAAGTGGGGGCTGTTGAATGTGCTCTACATCGAGCAGGAAGACTATGTCAATGCGCTTGAAGTCATCAAGAACATGGTTGTTCAGTTTGATGAGGCGTCTGACTGGCGCAATCTGGCAGCGATCTATTCCTATCTGGACCAGGACTTGAATAGAATTGGCACGCTCAATATGAACTTCCTGAAAGGCTTCATGGAGAATGAATCGGAGTATCTGAATCTGGCACAGTCGCTGGCCGGAGAAGAGGCGCCTTATACCGGTGCCAAAGTGTTGGAAGCCGGTATCGAGGCCGGTATTGTCGCAGAAGATGAAGACAATCTGACGTTACTCGTGCAGATGTATCAGCTTGCCAATGAGTTTGATCTGGCGATTGATCCTGCGGAGAAACTGGCTGACGTAGTACCAAGTGGTGACGGCTTTGACACGCTTGGGTACATTCACTATATCCTGCACGATTATGCATCGGCTGCCGAGGCCTTCAGAAACGCATTGGAAAAGGGTGATTTGAG
>JBBDXV010000424.1:6662-8003 GCA_040902165.1 Pseudohongiellaceae bacterium | reverse complement strand
GCTGCTTGAATTCAAATTGACAGCCCCCATAAAGCCCGGTGATAAAACATCGGGCTTTTTTGTTGTCCGGAATTTCATTGATCTGATGTAACCAGCAGACAGGGACCAAGCAATGACCGTAGATGCAAAAGTAGAAACCAGGGGTTTTGAGACTGAGGCTAAACAATTACTCCACCTGATGATTCACTCCCTTTACAGCAACAGGGAGGTTTTCCTGCGGGAACTGATCTCAAATTCTTCGGATGCTGTCGACAAATTACGCTTCGAGGCGCTGTCCAGACCCGAACTTATTGCAGATGACACCGATCTCAAGGTCCAGATAGACCTGGACAGCAAGGCCAATACGATCACTATCAGTGACAACGGCATTGGCATGACGCGTGAAGAAGTCATCTCGAATCTGGGTACCATCGCAAAATCTGGTACCGCCCAGTTCCTGCAATCCCTGACCGGTGACCAGAAGAAGGATTCAAAGCTGATCGGTCAATTTGGCGTGGGCTTCTATTCATCCTTTATTGTCGCAGATGAGGTGACAGTACATACCTTGCGTGCCGGCTGCGAACCTGCCGAAGGGGTTCGCTGGCATTCCAGAGGCGAAGCTGAATACACAATCGAATCCGCGGAACGGGCCTCGCGTGGAACCACGGTCGTTCTGCACCTGAAAAAGGACGCCAAAGAATTTGCTGAGCCTTTTCGCTTGCGTAACATCGTCAAAAAGTATGCGGATCATATTTCAATTCCGGTATTGATGGAGAAAACTGATTACAGTGAAGACAAGGGCTCCAAAAAGAAACAAACACTTGAGTATGAAACCGTCAATACCGCGAAAGCCATGTGGACACGCCCGCGCAAGGAGTTGACTGACGAGGAATATAAAGAGTTCTACAAGCATGTCAGTCATGACTTTGAAGATCCCCTGGATTGGAGTCACAACAAGGTAGAAGGGAAGCTCGAATATACCAGTTTGCTGTATATTCCCGCGCGCGCACCGTTTGATCTCTGGAACAGGGACGCAGCCAGGGGGCTCAAACTCTATGTACAGCGGGTGTTTATTATGGATGATGCGGAACAGTTTCTTCCGCTCTATTTGCGATTCATAAAAGGGGTGGTCGACTCTAATGATATTTCCCTGAATGTTTCACGAGAGATTTTGCAGAAAGATCCCACGGTCGATTCGATGCGCAGCGCCTTGACCAAACGCGCACTGGACATGCTGGAAAAACTGAAGAAAAAACAGCCGGAAAAGTACGCTGGGTTCTGGAAAGAGTTTGGACAGGTGCTCAAAGAAGGTCCAGCGGAAGATTTCAGCAACAAGGAAAAAGTAGCAGGTTTGTTGCGTTT
>JBBDXV010000424.1:0-6562 GCA_040902165.1 Pseudohongiellaceae bacterium | reverse complement strand
TGGCAAGTCATTCCAGGATATAACCCGCGGCGAGCTTGATCTCGGTAAACTTGAAGACCAGGCGGAGAAGGAGAAACAACAGGAAGTTGAAAAAGAGCTCAAGAGCCTGGTAGATCGCGTTAAAACCCGTTTGGGTGAAAAGGTTCAGGATGTTCGCATCACGCATCGATTGACAGACTCGCCTGCCTGTCTGGCGCTGGGTGATCATGATATGGGGGAACAGATGCGGCGTATCATGCAGGCAACCGGTCAGCCCGTTCCTGAATCCAAACCGATATTTGAACTCAACCCAGCACACCCGCTGATGGTCAAGCTCGACAAGGAAGCCGATGAAGATCGCTTTAATGATCTGATTGAAATTCTGTTTGATCAGGCGGCGTTGGCAGAAGGGCGCGAGCTTGCTGATCCAGGTGGTTTCACTCGCCGACTGAACAAACTATTGCTGGAACTTTGTCAGTAACAGGACAGTAGCGGGCCTGGTTTGCGAGTCTACATTCGCTCCAGCGTGTCCAGGCCCAGCAGCCCCAACCCTTCCTTCAGGGTTGCCGCGGTGATTGCTGCCAGCGCCAGTCGGCTTTCTCGTGTTCCGGTCTCAGCTTTCAGGATCGGACAGGCTTCATAAAAGCGCATAAATAGAACGGCAAGATCGTACAGATAGCTGCAAAGATGGCTTGGATAATAGTCCTCTGCGACCTGCTCAAGGACCTCAGGGAGTTGCAAAATTTTCACAATTAGCGCGTGTTCAGACTTTTCTGTAATCAATATTCTGCTTGATGAAAAATCGCTATCACTCTGTTTTTTAAGAATACTTTTTATTCTCGTATAAGCATATAGCAAATACGGTGCGGTATTACCTTCAAAGGAAAGCATTGCGTCCCAGTCAAATACGTAATCGCTGGTACGATTTTTCGACAGGTCGGCATATTTTACCGACCCGATCCCGACGGTTCTGGCGATGTCCCTGCAGGTTGCCTCATCCAACTGGGGGTTTTTGCTGCTAACCAGTTCAAAGGCCCGTCTGATCCCTTCGTCAAGCAGTTCAATCAGTTTTACCGTATCCCCGCTTCGGGTTTTGAATGGGCGCCCGTCCTTGCCCATCATGGTGCCATAGGCCACATGCACCAGATTACAATCGTCATCGACGAGACCGGCAAGTCGCGCCAGGGTAAATAGCTGTTGAAAATGCAGCGATTGGCGTGCATCTACGACATACAGTACACGGTCGGCCTGCAGTTGGCGGCTTCGATATTCGACCGCTGCAAGATCGCTGGTTGCATAGAGATATCCGCCATCGGATTTCTGTACCATCAACGGAAAAGGTTTACCGTCCTTGCCGGTAAACTCAGGCAGGAATACCACCTTGGCACCCTGAGACAGGGTCAGAAGTCCTTGTTCCTCAAGCCGTATGGCTATACCCGCCAGCTGCTCGTTATAAAAACTCTCTGGCTTCAGATCATCTCTGGTCAATCGGATGTTCAATTTTTGATACACCGCTTCACAGTGTTTCAAAGACTCTTCGATAAACTGCTTCCATATCCGGATATATTCCAGGTCACCGGATTGCAGTTTTACAACACTGGCACGCGCGCGCTCCGCAAATTCCGGGTCGCGGTCAAACCTGTCCTTGGCGGCGCGATAGAATACCTCCAGATCCGCCAATTCTGTTGGCAACTGGGTGGAAGTTTCGGCGCGCAGTGTTTCCATATAGGCGATCAACATGCCGAACTGGGTTCCCCAGTCACCAACATGGTTCTGCCGAATAATATGGTGCCCGATTCTTTCCAGCACCCGGACCAGACAGTCGCCGATAATCGTGCCCCGCAGATGACCCACGTGCATTTCTTTGGCCAGATTGGGGGAAGAATAGTCAACTACGATGGTTTCCGCCGTGTCAGTCCTGGGAATCAGGGCTTCAATACTACCCAGCAGGCTTGAGGCCTTACCGGCCAGAAAGTCGTCTGCCAGCTGGATATTGATAAATCCCGGACCGGCAATTTCCAGCCGCTCGATTTCTGGCTGGGGTTCCAGTCGGTCGAGAATTCGTTGCGCCAAATCGCGAGGTTTGGCTCCCAGTCGTCGCGCCAGGGACATGACACCGTTTACCTGGTACTCCCCGAACTCTGGCCTGCTGGCATACATGACTCCTGCCGGCTCACCGGCAAGGCCGGTAGCCTTTTCAATCGCCCGTCCGAAAGCGAGCTCGAGTTTTCTTCTGATTGAATATTGCTTCACTACAGCACCGGAAGGCTTGATAGATTCGTGCAATGGGTCGGTAAAAAAGGAGGGAATTGTACACCATTCGCCAGCCCAGGGTTTGTTGTAGAATGCCGGACTTCGGCTTCAGGCGTCACGGGCTAACTGATTGAATAATTTACAGAGTGTGCAATTCGTTAGCGTAACCGGGGAGGCTGGCCAGCGACTCGACAATTTTCTCTTTCGCAGACTCAAGGGGGTTCCCAAATCCCGCGTCTATCGATTGATCCGTAAAGGCGAAGTGCGGGTTAACAAAAAACGCTGCAAACCGGACACCAAGCTGGAAGAAGGGGACGAGGTGCGAATCCCCCCGGTCAAAATTTCCTCGCCTCAAGCGCCTCCCAAACCGGGCAGTACTTTGGCCGGGATGTTACGTCAGGCAGTCCTGTATGAGGGTGACGACTTCCTGGTGCTTAACAAACCAGCCGGGTTTTCAGTTCACGGTGGCTCGGGCGTTAATCTGGGTCTTATAGAAGCAATGCGCCAACTGGAAGACCGCTGGAGCAGTCTGGAACTGGCCCATCGTCTGGACCGTGACACGTCCGGTTGCATGATAATTGCCAAAAACCCGCAGTTCCTGCGGCGGTTTCACGCCGAGTTGCGGAGTAAGAGGGTGACGAAACGTTATCTTGCGCTGGTGCAGGGTTATTGGCCGGCAAAACTGCAGGAAATCGATGCGCCATTGGTAAAGAATCAACTGCTGTCCGGCGAACGGGTCGTCAGATCCGACAAGGACGGTAAGCCATCCCTGACCCGGTTCAGAGTGGTGCAGCGGTTCGGAAACCGGGCCACCTTGATGGAAGCGACACCGGTTACCGGGCGTACTCATCAAATCCGGGTGCACTGTCATATAGCCGGACATCCGATTTTGGGCGACCCGAAATATGGTATTGACAGAAAAACGGCTGGCCGGGATTCGGTCTCGGGTCTCTGCTTGCATGCGAGCGAAATCAGCTTCTTCTGGCCCACTGAAGAACAGCAAAATAAATATTCAGCAGACCTCACAGAAAGTTTCAATAAGGCCATTAACGCATTGAAATAAAAGATTTATATGCTTTATTTATGCCTGGGGACCGGGTTTGAATTCATAGAGATAATTTTGACAGTACAGGTCGCTGCCACTATTATTGCGCGCCTATGTCGACCACCCCCCTGCCAGAGTATGTTGACCAGCGGAAAATCTTTACCCAACAGGGTGATATTAGTGGTTTTGTAGAGTTTGCAAACCTGGCCAGATTGTCAGAGTGCCTGACCGACGGGAACGGCAAGGTCTATGTGAAACTGGGATTTGAGGTTGATGGATCTGGCAGGAAAGTTATCCATGTAAGTCTTGAGGCGCAGGCAAAGGTTATTTGCCAACGTTGCCTGGAGCCGATGCTGGTTGAGCTTGCTGATCAGGTGAACCTCGTCGTGATAAACGATGAAAGCGCGGCAGTAAGTCTGGACCGGCAGTTTGATCCCTGGCTTTGTACGGATCACAAGATTGATTTGATAAATCTTGTGGATGAACAAATGGTCCTGTGTATGCCCATAGTAAATCTTCACCAGAGCGGTCCTTGTGTCACAGTGAAAACGTACGATACAAAGGCCTCTGGAACCGGCAAGGTGCCGGGCGCAGAGGGGGTTCCGGAAAAGCGTAACCCTTTCGCGGTACTGGAGAAATTGCAAAAATATTGACTGTGCCGGACCAGGCAATTCCCGGCACTTAATGAATACACTATCAGGAGTAAGGTCAAATGGCTGTTCAAAAAAGCAAGGTCACACGCTCACGAAGAGGGCAGCGCAGATCGCATGACTCGCTGAGTCCTCCTACCTTGTCGACTGACAAGACATCAGGGGAAATTCATCGGCGCCACCATGTCAGCGCGGATGGCTTCTACAAGGGCAAGAAAGTCCTCGACCTCGGCGACGAGTAGGCTTGATCGAAACACGTATAGCGATCGATGCCATGGGTGGGGAGTACGGTGTTTCAGTAACCGTGCCTGCGGCATTGAGTCTATTGCGAGATCACAAAATGGTGTTTTTCTACCTTGTTGGTGATGAACCGCAAATTCGTGCCCAGTTGGAGATGGTCGGGTACACGGGCAATAAAATTGAAATTATTCATACACCGTATCTGCTCACAGACAAAGACAAACCGACCCGGGCGTTGCGTGCAAAGGAAAAATCCTCCCTTTACATGGCCGTGGAACTGGTGAAAGACAAACTGGCAGGTGCCTGTGTGAGTGCCGGAAACACTGGAGCCCTGTTGCTGGCTGGTCGTCATTTGTTAGGTACCTTGCCAGGAATTGATAAACCCGCAATAGTTGCCGTTATCCCTGGTGCAAGCAAAAACTGTTTGCTTCTGGATGTGGGTGCTAATGTCGATTGCAAAGCACAGCAATTGTTTCAGTTTGCGGTAATGGGATCAGTGCTTGCAGAGTCAATGGGAGTTATGCAACCCGCTTCGGTTGGTTTGCTCAATATCGGCGTCGAAGATTACAAGGGGAATGAACAGGTGCGTACAGCTGCATCTCTGCTGGAACAATGTTCATCGATAAACTATACAGGCTATGTAGAAGGCAATGCGTTGTTTTCCGGTACAGTCGACGTTGTCGTGTGTGACGGGTTTGTAGGTAATGTAACCATCAAATCAAGCGCAGGTGTAGTGGAAGTGGTAAACAGTCTGCTGCGAAGTCGTATGCAGGGGAGTCTTGCAAGCAAATTGCTTTCACTGGTTTCGTTTCCGCTGATCCGCCGACTGCAGTCACGAATCAATCCGGCGCAATATAACGGGGCGAGTCTTCTGGGATTGCAGGGCAGTATAATCAAGAGCCACAGTAATGCCGGCAGCGAAGCTTTTGCCTACGCAATCCAACGGGCGATTACTGAAGCAGAAAGTGCGATACCCAGATTGATTGCCCAACGTGTTGCAGAGATAGTTGGCGTAAGCATGCAGCAGGAAGCTGCGGTTTAGCCCGAAAAGCAATAATAAAGCGTAAATCCCAAGAGCCAGGCTATGCAGAAATTTGGTTTCGTATTTCCAGGGCAAGGCTCGCAAAAACTCGGGATGCTGTCCCAGTTGGCAGAGCATTACCCCGCAATCATAGAAACATTCAACGAAGCCTCCGAGATTATCGGTATTGATATCTGGGATACAAGCCAGCGGGATACCCACAACAGCCTGGATCAGACCCAGGTTACCCAGCCGGTATTGTTGACTGCATCAATCGCGATTTGGCGATTGTGGGTGCAAGAGGGTGGACCCAGGCCTTCGGTACTGGCCGGTCATAGCCTGGGAGAATATTCAGCCCTGGTTTGTGCCGGGGTTCTGCAATTCCGTGACGCGGTGCAACTGGTGCAGAAGCGCGGCCAATTTATGCAAGCGGCAGTTCCGGCAGGGGCAGGCGCGATGGCAGCAATCGTCGGTTTAGAGGATTACAAGATTCACGAAATCTGCGAATCTGTTGCCGGTAACGATGTTGTAGCGGCGGCAAATTTTAACTCTCCGGGGCAGATTGTTATAGCTGGTCATAAGGCCGCAGTGGAGCGTGCCATGGAGGCCTGTAAAAAGGCAGGTGCGAAACGGACACTCCCTCTTAACGTAAGCGTACCTTCACACTGCGCCTTGATGAAACCTGCCGCGGAACAGCTTGCCCGGGAATTCGATACAGTAATTTTTAGTCCAGCCACGGTTCCGGTGGTACAAAACGTTTGCGCTGAAATAGTTGTCAATCCTGAATTGATAAAGGAAAACCTGGTAAGGCAATTGTTCAACCCGGTACTTTGGGTTGACAGCATCAAGTTGATTCATGCGAGCGGGATTTCCAAATTAATTGAATGCGGGCCAGGAAAAGTGTTATGTGGTCTGATTAAACGAATCAATTCTGATTTAGCCGCTTTTGGACTTGATGACAACCAAAGCTTTCAGCAGGCCAAAGATGAAGTGTCAATGTAGATTTGTTTCACTTCATGTTTAAAAAAATCAGGACAATACTGCAATGCCCGGAGAGTTAGTGAAATGAACGCAGAACAAAAGGTTGCGCTGGTAACCGGCGCAAGCCGCGGAATCGGGCGGGCGATTACCTTGGCGCTTGGCGAGCAGAATCTGATAGTTATCGGTACTGCTACGACTGCAGAAGGTGCAGGGAATATTTCGTCTTATCTGAGGGAAGCCGGAATCAAGGGTCAAGGCATACAGGTTGATGTTTCTTCTGATGAATCTGTGGCCGCCTGTTTTGACACGATTGAAGAGAGGTACCGTTCTCCGGCTGTTCTGGTAAATAATGCCGGTGTAACCCGCGATAATTTACTGTTGCGAATGAAACCG
>JBBDXV010000423.1:0-1913 GCA_040902165.1 Pseudohongiellaceae bacterium | reverse complement strand
CGGTCGATTCCAGCAGGTTTCCCTCCGGGCCGATGAAACATTCAAGCGACATCACTACTTCTTCGCGAATTGAATCGATTGCCGGATTGGTCACCTGGGCGAACAATTGTTTGAAATAGTCGTAAATCATGCGCGGCTTGTCCGACAGACAGGCCAGTGCCGAGTCGTTGCCCATGGATCCCAATGGATCCCGTGCTTCGGTCACCATCGGCAGCAGCATGAACTGCATGGTTTCGGTGGTATAACCGAAAGCCTGCATGCGTTCAGTAATATCGCTGGCATCCAGCGAATGTGCGGCGCTGTCCAGGGAAAGGTCGCCAAGATTCACTTTCTGGCGCGCCAGCCATTCACCATACGGACGCTTGCCGGCAATTGACTGTTTCAGTTCTTCGTCAGGGATCAAGCGGCCTTGTTCAAAATCCAGCAGAAACATCTTGCCCGGCTGCAGTCGCCCCTTGAGTTTTACATTTTCCGGATCAACCTGCAGGACGCCCACTTCGGAGGCCATGATGCATTTGTCATCGTGAGTGAGGTAATAACGACTCGGACGCAGACCGTTGCGATCGAGCACCGCGCCAATGTATTTGCCGTCGGAAAAGACGATGGATGCGGGACCGTCCCAGGGTTCCATGATGGCAGAGTGATACTCGTAAAAATCTTTCTTCAGCTGCGCCATGTTGTTGTCGGACTGCCAGGCTTCCGGAATCATCATCATCACCGCTTCCTGCAGTGATCGTCCGCCCAGCAGCAAAAATTCCAGCACTGCATCGAAACTGCCGGAGTCTGAAAGCTCATTGTCGATAATCGGGAAAAGATCGTGGAGTCGGTTGCCGAACAAATCGGTTTGCAGCGTACCTTCTCTGGCGACCATCTGATTGACGTTGCCGCGCAGGGTGTTGATCTCACCATTGTGGCTCATGAATCGATTGGGCTGGGCGCGATCCCAGGAAGGAAAGGTATTGGTACTGAAGCGGGAATGCACCATCGCCATATGCGTTTCACAATGGGGATTGGTGAGGTCCTTGTAGAAAGGAAACAACTGACCAGGTGTCAGCATTCCCTTGTAAACGATCACCTTGGTGGATAACGAGCAGACGTACAACTGCTTCGCCTCGGTCAGTGAAGAGTCATTTCGCAGTTTGTGAGTGAAGCGCTTGCGAATGATGTAGATTTTGCGTTCGAACTCTTCCGCGCCGAGGCCGTCGGCTGCGGCAATAAAAAGCTGTTCGATTCTTGGTTGCGCCATGCGCGCGGCCGGACCGACATCGGCACCATCGGGGTCTACCGGCACCGCACGCCAGCCTATCAGGCGTTGGCCTTCTTCCTTGATGATCGTATTGATCTGATCCTTGCACTGCTGTCGTTCACCGTCGATCTGTGGCAAAAAGATATTGCCTACCGCATAAAGCCCGATCGCCGGCAATTTGATGTCAAACTCGTGTTTGGCGATGTGGCCGAAGAAACTATGGGGCAGGGCCATCATGATGCCGGCACCATCGCCGGTATTGGCTTCGAAACCGCAACCACCGCGATGATCCATGCGGGAATTCAGATGATAGGCATCAAGCATTATCTGGTGACTTGGTTTGCCTTTGATATTGGCAACGAAACCGACGCCGCAGGAATCTTTCTCATTGGCGGGATCGTAGAGTCCCGATTTTTCCGGGAAACCAAATTTCAATGGGGCACTACCTTTCTTGTTCATCAGTCAACAGTTCCAAAATATTGCTTTTTCGCATCGCTAGTTCCCCGTCCAAGCAAGGCAAGGCCTTCCTGGGTTGCTTGGTGAGCTGCTGGGGGTAGTCCGGACGTGGCTCGGTAATTCAACCAATCCCCTGCGGGTACTGAGCTGTTTTCTCCACGCGCAAGAGGGCCGGTCACAATAACATTGGCAGAAAATATGTCAAGCCGTC
>JBBDXV010000422.1:0-1941 GCA_040902165.1 Pseudohongiellaceae bacterium | reverse complement strand
GCCAGGCTGCCGAAATAGTTGCGATAGCCTACCCTGACCAACCAATGCAGGGGGTGGTGCGTTTTATCGCCAACACCGCCAGAGTCGAACAGGGTCGACAGGGACTCAGTTTCAAGGTGGAAATTGAAATTACCGACCCCGGTAAAGTCGTATTGCGCCCCGGCATGTCCTGCCGGGCTGAAATTTTTACTCGCCAGGACGAAGAAGTCCTGACCGCGCCGATTCAGGCGATTATTTTTGAAGAAGATCGTGCTGCACTGCGCAGTGACTATTTTCTTTTCGTCAATGACAACGGGGTAGCCCGCAAAACCCAGATTGCAGTCGGCATCTCCGATGATGAGTTCCAGGAAATTCTAAGTGGCATTGATCCCGGTGCTGAAATTGTCATCGGTCCTGACAGTGAGCTCCGCCACCTGCTTGAAGGTGACCGCCTTTCTGTAACCAACGTTAGTCCCTGACCTGTCATGGCACTTATTGAGCTTCGAGATATCACCAAGCACTATGAAATGGGCAGCCAGCTCGTGCGCGCGCTGGATGGCATATCGATTTCAGTCAACAAGAATGAATACCTGGCGTTTGTAGGCTCTTCAGGTTCTGGCAAGTCCACCATGTTGAATATTCTTGGCTGCCTTGATCGTCCTACCACCGGAAATTATCACCTCAATGGCCGCAATGTCGAAAACATGCTGCCCAATGAACTGGCGGAAATTCGCAATCAGGAAATTGGTTTTATCTTTCAGAGTTTCAACCTGCTGCCGCGGGCCAATGCGCTGGGCAATGTAATGCAACCGCTTATCTACCGCGGCGTCGGCTTGCGCAAGCGCAAGGAAATGGCACAGGCGGCACTTGCCAGGGTGAACCTGGCAGATCGCATGGACCATCTGCCGAGCCAGTTATCCGGCGGCCAGCGACAAAGAGTAGCCATTGCCAGGGCACTGGTGACCCGTCCTTCTATACTGCTGGCCGACGAACCTACAGGCAATCTGGATTCACGCACCACGGTGGAAATCATGCAGCTGTTTGATGAGCTGCACAGCGAAGGTCAGACTGTCATTATCGTCACTCATGAAGATGAAATTGCGCGCCACTGCCAAAGGGTCATTGAAATGAAAGACGGCAAAGTGTTTGCCGATGAAGCCAGCACCAACTCTGCGGCGGTGCACTGATATGTTATTCGCGATATTTGAAAGTGCCCGCTCGGCGATGATCTCGGTGCTTGCGCATGGCTTTCGCAGCTTCCTCACCACCCTCGGCATAGTGATCGGTGTCACGGGCGTCATTGCCGTCGTGTCCCTGACCGACGGCTTGCGCACTTCCGTAAGCCAGCAGTTTTCCGCGCTGGGCACCAACAGCCTGACCATTCGTTCCTACACACCGCTTGAAGATCAGATGAAAGGCATTCGTGCGCGACTGACCGCAGATGACCTGGAACTTATTGAGCGAAGAGTTGACGGCATAGCCTCTATCACCCCGATTCTGTATGCCACCCGTTCCGCGCAGATTAAATATGGTTCCCAGACTGCGTTCAGCCAGATCATGGGCACCACTTATGCTTACCAGGATGTAGGTCAATTCTTTACCAGCCGCGGACGATTCCTGGCCAATAGTGATGAACAGACCCGTCGCCGGGTGGTTGTGATCGGCGACTCGGTAAGAGACAACCTCAGCCTGCCAGAAGATCCCATCAATCAGTATGTTGAGCTGGGAGGTGAATGGTTCAAGGTAGTAGGTCTGCTGGAACCCAAAGGTGAAATGATGGGGTTCAACCAGGATGATATAGCCCTGGTGCCCTTTTCCACCATGCAGAGTATTCAGGGTAATCGCACTCAAACAGACATACAGATCCAGCTCAGCGTCAGCGAGACCGGTGACCTTGAATCGGTAACTCAGCAGGCAACCAACCTGCTGCGCAATGCCCATGGATTGTCCGGCAGCGATGAT
>JBBDXV010000421.1:0-13396 GCA_040902165.1 Pseudohongiellaceae bacterium | reverse complement strand
ATTGCCCAGGAAGGACTTGATCTGGGCATCAGGGAAGCGACAAAACAATTGGGCAAGCAGGTCGCCAAAGGGCGTCTGAACAATGAAGCCATGTTCAGGATTCTGAGCAGCATCCACCCGACACTGGATTACACCGGTTTTGACCGGGCCGGGATCGTGATCGAGGCCGTGGTGGAAAATCCGAAAGTAAAGAAGAAGGTTCTGGCCGAAGTAGAGGGAGTAGTGGCACCCGGCACCCTTATCGCCACCAACACTTCGACAATATCAGTTACCGAGCTGGCGACGTCACTGCAACGCCCGGAAGATTTTTGCGGCATGCACTTTTTCAATCCGGTACCGGTGATGCCTCTTGTTGAGGTCATTCGCGGCGCCAAAACCAGCGAAGCAACCATCGCGTCGGTGGTTGGCTTCGCCAGGGCCCTGGGCAAAACCCCGATTGTTGTCAACGATTGCCCGGGATTTCTGGTCAATCGCATATTATTTCCCTATTTTGGCGCGTTCTCGCGGCTGTTGCACGACGGGGCGGATTTTCAGCAGATTGACCGGGTAATGGAAAAATTCGGCTGGCCGATGGGACCGGCCTATCTGCTGGATGTAGTGGGCATCGATACCGCAGTCCATGCGCAGGCAGTGATGGCGGCCGGTTTTCCCCAGCGTATGGCGCTTGATTTCAAGAGCGCCATAGATGTCTTGTTTGAAAACAAGCGCCTGGGACAGAAATCCGGCAGCGGGTTTTACCAGTACCAGACTGACAATCAAGGCAAGCCGGTCAAGCTTGCAGATGATTCAGTCAATGCTTTGCTGGCCGCCGGCGCAAACAAAGGAAAAACCTTTGATGACAAGGAAATTCTTGAACGCATGATGGTCTGCATGTGTCTTGAGACAGTGCGCTGTCTGGAAGACGGTATCGTCGGCAGCGCCATCGAAGCCGACATGGGTTTGATTCTGGGTATCGGATTTCCGCCATTTCGTGGCGGCGCCCTGCGTTATATCGATGCGGTTGGCGTCAAGGCGTTCTGCGACCTTGCTGATCGATACAACCAGCTTGGAGCCCTGTATCACCCGACCGAAAAACTGCGCAGTATGGCAGCCGGCGGGCAGACCTTTTACCCAGGCTAAGTAGATGACAATCAGATGATAGGGACAAGACAATGAAGTTGAACCCGCGTGATGCAGTAATCGTTGATTGTCTCCGCACCCCGATGGCGCGTTCCAAGCAAGGCGCCTATCGGCATGTCCGTGCGGAAGAATTGTCAGCTCGCTTGATCGACGCGCTGTTGCTGCGTAACCCGGCGCTAAGACCAGCCGAAGTGGAAGACGTGATCTGGGGTTGTGTAAACCAGACGCTGGAGCAAGGCTGGAATATTGCCAGAAATGCAGCCCTGATGACGGCGCTGCCACACAGCACCTGTGGTCAGACAGTGAATCGACTGTGCGGGTCTTCGATGTCGGCCCTGCATACTGCAGCGCAGGCAATTCAAAGTGCCAATGGTGACGTGTTTATTGTTGGTGGTGTAGAACATATGGGGCATGTGGGCATGACGCATGGCGTTGATCCCAACCCCAGGGCTTCGCTGTATATCGCCAAGGCCAGTTTCATGATGGGGGTCACTGCCGAGGTATTGGCGAAACTGCATGGGTTTGGTCGCACACAACAGGACGAGTTTGCCGTGCGATCGCATGCATTGGCCGACAAGGCGCGCAGCAATGGGGGTTTCAGCAGGGAGATCATGCCCATCGAAGGGCACGACGCTGGCGGCGCAAAGCAGTTGATCGAGCATGATGAAACCATCAGACCTGATACTACTCTTGAATCCCTGGCGAAACTGAAACCGGCATTTGATCCGGTAAATGGCACGGTGACGGCCGGAACCTCCTCACAGATTACCGATGGGGCCTCGGCGATGCTGGTCATGTCTGCCGAGCGCGCCCAGGCGCTGGGACTGAAGATTCGCGCACGCATCAAGGCGATGGCCTATGCCGGTGTCGACCCCTCCGTTATGGGTTATGGGCCGGTACCGGCGAGCAAAAAGGCGCTGGCCAAAGCCGGCCTGTCGATCAGCGATATTCAGGTAGTGGAGCTGAATGAGGCGTTTGCCGCGCAATCATTACCGGTGTTGAAAGATCTGGGGCTACTGGAAAGTCTGGAAGAAAAGGTGAATCTCAAAGGCGGCGCCATTGCGCTGGGTCATCCGCTTGGCTGTTCCGGTACGCGCATCAGCACGACCCTGATCAATAATATGGAAGACCGGGATGCCACCTTGGGGCTGGCGACCATGTGTATCGGTCTGGGTCAGGGTATTGCGACGATATTTGAACGGGTGTAGGCGTTTGTCTGTGCGGTTTTTTACCGGGATTTGAATGGAACTCCAGAAGCAACAATTCCAATTGCGCCGATTGCAGAAAAACCTGCGTCGCGATACAGGTCGTGCGATTGCCGATTTCAACATGATCGAGAACGGTGATCTCGTCATGGTCTGTTTGTCGGGCGGCAAAGACTCCTACACCATGCTCGACATTCTTTTGAATCTTCAGCAGCACGCCCCCATTGATTTTCGTATTGTCGCGGTCAACCTTGACCAGAAACAGCCGGGCTTTCCCGAGCATGTGCTGCCGGAGTATCTCAGCCGCGAAGGCATCGATTTTCACATCATCGAACAGGACACCTATTCCATCGTCAAGGAGAAGGTGCCCGAGGGCAAAGTGTATTGCGGACTCTGTTCACGACTCCGGCGCGGCAGCCTCTATACCTATGCCCGACAAATCGGTGCCAGCAAGATCGCTCTCGGACACCATCGTGAGGACATTATCGAAACCCTGTTTCTGAACATGTTTTTTGGTGGCAAACTCAAAGCCATGCCGCCCAAGCTGTTAAGTGATGACGGCGACAATGTGCTGATTAGACCGCTGGCCTATTGCAAGGAGAAGGAAATTGCATCCTATGCCGAGCTCCGGCAATTTCCGATTATTCCGTGCAATCTCTGTGGTTCACAGGACAATATGCAGCGGCAGGCGATCAAATCCATGCTGCAGGAATGGGAAAAGCAATTCCCCGGCCGACTGGAAACGATATTTCGCAGTATTTGCAATGTGTCTCTTTCACATCTTGCCGACACCAGCCAGTATCCGTTCAGGGACTTGCAGGTGCTGACCGGGAAGCCGGAAATGTTGAGTGTGGTTGAGCTGGTTTGACTGTCCGAAGACACACAGCGTCAGTCGTATTGATATGAAAATCCCGCATACCGATTTGTCGGCTGAAGCCTTGAACGGAATCATCGAGGAATATGTCAGCCGGGAAGGGACTGAGTACGGCAGTCGTGAGTTTAATTTGCAGGAAAAAGTTAAGCAGGTACACCGTCAGCTGGAGAAGGGGGAGGCTTATATCAACTATGATGCCGACACCCAGACCTGTCATCTAGTGGCCTGTAACATGTAAATCGGGAGTGGCTGCGTGATGCATCGGACGCGAGGGTGAGGCGCGCCGACAAGCAGTGGCAGGCCCCACGTGAGGAGGCGCAACGACACCATCGTGTTCGAGGCGCGCGCAGACACTGTTGATTTGCGTGTTACAGGCCACTAGTTTCGAGCAAATAGAAAACTGGATTGGAAAGATTGCAGGGAAAAATGGAAATAGAACAAACCGAAGTCAACCTCGAGCTTGATGCCTGCGGACTGTTTTGTCCGGAGCCGGTCATGTTGCTGCACAATCGCATTCGCGACCTGGACGCAGGGCATGTGCTGCGACTGGTGGCGACTGATCCGTCTACCGCGCGGGACATTCCCAAGTTCTGTCTTTATCTGGGTCATGAGCTGCTTGCGCAGGAAAGCAGGTCCGGGCGCTATTACTATCTCATCCGCAAGAAATCCGGCTGATATTGCTGCCATGCCGGCTTATCTCATTGACGCCTCCATCTATATCTTCCAGGCACATTTTTCACCTTATGTGGAGTGTCAGGACGGAGACGGTGAGGACATCAGTGCCCTGTTTGGCTTCGCACAGTTTCTGCTGCAGTTTCTGCGTCGGGAAAATCCCCTGACCGTGGCAGTGGCGATGGATGAAAGTCTGTTCTGTGGTTTCCGCCATCAGCTCTGTGACAAATACAAATCCAATCGTGAATTGCCAGATGAAAACCTTGCCCGACAGCTTGCGGGCTGTACCGAGTTATCGAAGATCTTCGGTTTAAGGACTTATGGCAGTCGGCGTTATGAAGCCGACGATATCATCGGTACCTTGACCCGACGATTACGGGAGTCGCCAGGGAATGACGGCTTCGTGATCGTTTCCCGCGACAAGGATCTGTCCCAGTTGCTCGCCGGACCCAATGAAATCGTCTGGGATTATCAGGGTAATCGCCGGCGCGGCCGCGAGGACATTTTTGCCGAGCTGGGTATTTACCCACAGCAGATTCCGGATTATCTGGGTCTGGTCGGTGATGCGGTGGATGCCATCACCGGAGTTCCGGGGATCGGACCGGTCAAGGGCCGGGTCCTGTTGCAGCATTTTGATGACATGGATGGCATTTACCGGAATATCAACGGAGTCGGTAAATTGCCTGTTCGTGGCGCGGCAAAATTGGCTGCGCTACTGACCGCACACCGGGATCAGGCCTATCTGGCCCGACAGCTGGCGACCATCGTCATTGATGTCGACGAACCGACGGAATTATTCTCGGTCGATCCACTGGAATCCCTGCGACGCCAACCGCCAGGGCTGGAAGCGTTGCAGGATTTTCTTTCCAGGCAGAAATTTCCGCAGATCGAACGCGATCGCGTGTTGAGCCTGGCGCGGCAGTTGGCACAACAGTTGGTACAACAGTTGGTACAACAGGCACCCGGAGTCTGATCGCCGGTGCGCATCGTGGCTGACCAGGATATTGTCGCGCTTGACTCACATTTCAAGCGTTATGGTGAGCTGGTCAAACTGCCGGGCCGCAGGATCGACCGAAATGCCCTGAGTGGTGCTGACATACTATTGGTCAGGTCGGTAACCAGGGTTGATCAGGCCCTGTTGGAAGGAACACCGGTTCAATTCGTCGCGTCAGCAACCAGCGGTACCGATCACATTGATATTCCCTGGCTTGCTGCACAGGGCATTGGTTTCGCGTCTGCAGCCGGGGCCAATGCCAATGCTGTCGTGGAATACTGTCTCACCGCGCTGGCTTATCTGACCCATACCGGCTTTAATCCTGCCCATTGTTCTGTGGGCATAATCGGGGCCGGCTCTGTAGGTGGTTTGTTTGCCAGACGATTGCTGGCGTTGGGGTGTCGGGTATTGATATGCGATCCGCTATTGTCCCCACCTCAGCGCGAAGCCCTGGCAGCGCAGGGAGCGCAGTTCGGTGATTTCCGGCAGACATTGCAGAATCAGCTGGTTTCCTTTCATGTGCCCCTGGTCAGCGAAGGTGCCTATGCCACCTGGCATATGCTGGATGAGAAGGGATTGAAATCGTTGCCCTCCGGTGCAGTCCTCATGAATACCTCACGCGGAGAGGTTATCGACAACCAGGTGCTATACAAAGTGATGTCACAGCGTGAGGATTTGCAGGTGGTACTTGATGTTTGGGAGGGGGAACCGGAGCCGATGACAGCACTGATCGGTCGGGCGGCCATCGCCACACCCCATATCGCCGGCTATAGTCTGGAAGCCAAGCTGCGGGCGACTACGATGATTGCCGGAGCGCTGGATCGCCATTTTCAGTTTTCTCCGCATGTCTATACAAACTCAAATTCAGAAACCAGGGTTTCAATCGAGCTGCAGCAGCAGGTCTGTTCCACGGCCCTGTGCCCGGAGATACTGACCAGCGTGTTTGCGATCGAAGCACTGAGCGAGAAATTCAAGGCCCTGAGCCATTCAGAGCTGGCCGCAGGTTTTGACCGGCTGCGAAAGCAGCAGGTGAACCGGCGGGAGTTTTCGGCTTACAGGTTACCGCCAGTCAGGCTGAATCAGGTTCAGCGTGATTTTCTGGCTGATCTTGGATTTGCATTTGCAAACTGAATGCATTCAGAAAAGCTATTGATTGTAGCGCCCCAGGAAACCCGCAAGACTCCCGACTGCTTTTTCCAGTACATCGGTGGCAGGCAGAAACACCAGACGGAAATGCTGAGTGTCTTCAATGTTAAACGCGCTGCCCTGCACCAGCAGGATTTTTTCCTGATCGAGAATATCCAGAATCAGCTTAACGTCATCCTTTACATGGTAGTGATCGGGATCAAGACGGGGAAACATATAAATGGCGCCCTTGGGTTTGACACAGCTAACACCCGGAATTTGTGTCAACAGGTTCCAGGCGGTTTCCCGCTGTTCGCGCAGGCGTCCGCCCGGCAGGATCAATTCATTGATGCTCTGATAGCCCCCTAGCGCTGTTTGCACTGCGAACTGCCCCGGGACATTGGCGCAGAGGCGCATATTGGTAAGAATGTCGAGACCTTCAATATAGCTGGTGGCTTTTTCCTTGGCACCGCTCAAAATCATCCAGCCGGATCGAAATCCCGCCAGTCGATAAGCTTTGGACAGTCCGTTAAAACTGACTACCAATAAATCGTCACACAAAGAGCCCATCGGGATGAACTCGGCGTCTTCATAGGTGATCTTGCTGTAGATTTCATCGGCAAAAATAATCAGCTTGTGCTTGCGGGCGATTTCCACCAGGCCCAGCAGGGTTTCCCGTTCGTAAACGGCCCCGGTGGGATTATTGGGATTGATTACGACGATAGCTTTGGTGTTCTTGTTGATTTTCGCTTCGATGTCGTCGAGGTCCGGTTGCCAGTCTGCCTGTTCGTCACAGACGTAATGTACCGGTTGGCCGCCAGCCAGGCTTACCGAGGCAGTCCACAGCGGATAATCAGGCGCCGGAATCAGTACCTCGTCGCCATTGTTGAGCAATGCCTGCATGGACATCGTAATCAGCTCGCTGACTCCGTTGCCAAGATAGATGTCATTTATCTCGACGCGGGGAATTGCGAGCTTCTGGCATTCCTGCATGATGGCTTTTCTGGCGGAAAACAGACCCTTGGAATCGCTGTAGCCCTGGGCGTTGGGCAAATTCAGAATCACGTCCTGCAAGATTTCATCGGGTGCATCCAGACCAAAGGCGGCCGGGTTGCCGATATTCAGCTTGAGAATGCGGTGGCCTTCTTCTTCCAGTCGCTTGGCTTCCTCGAGTACCGGACCGCGGATGTCATAGCATACGGCGGCAAGCTTGGCGGATTGTTTGATGATCTTCATGCTGGTCTGTTCTCTGTGTGACTTGCGATTCACCGCGCTGACGGCAATACTGATTCATCGGCCCGGAGCAGGAATTTTAAAGAGCGCGTATTCTAGCGTAACAGGAGAAAAAAGTATGGCCAGGATCGTCAAAACCGAGCAGGAATGGCGTCAGCTGCTGGGCGAGGAGGGCTATCGCGTCTGTCGTGAAAAGGGCACAGAGCGAGCCTTTACCGGCAAATACTGGAACACAAAAGAACCCGGGGTCTACCGCTGCGCAGGCTGTGGTGAGCTCTTGTTCAGTTCTGCGAC
Organism: Pseudohongiellaceae bacterium; assembly: GCA_040902165.1. Classification (GTDB taxonomy): domain Bacteria; phylum Pseudomonadota; class Gammaproteobacteria; order Pseudomonadales; family Pseudohongiellaceae; genus NORP240. The sequence goes on along the minus strand of JBBDXV010000421.1, from coordinate 5,880 downwards.
AAAATTCGACTCAGGCTGCGGTTGGCCCAGTTTTTTTGCGCCAGCTGACAGTAAGACCGTCACTGAGCATACCGACAATTCCTTTGGCATGCACCGGGTAGAAGTCGTCTGCAGCAACTGCGACAGCCATCTTGGTCATGTGTTTCCCGACGGCCCAAAAGAGGAAACCGGACTGCGCTATTGCATCAATTCCGCTTCACTCAAGTTTGATCAATCTGATAAAGCCTAAAAGCCGTGCCATAAAAAAACCGTTGTGACTGTTGAGCCTCATCGGTTTTTTTGTTTCCGCAGAACAGACTATTTTTCGATGGTAAAGAGTCCGTTAACCTGGTTGATGGTATTGGCCTGATCGACCAGATCGAAGCCACCGACGAATGCCTCTGCATGGTTGCCGGTAAAGACACCGCCGAGATTGGCCTCGACAGCATTACTGATAATGCCGCTGGCATCTGACAGCTGACCACCCATAGCGCTCAGGTCCACAGCGCCGTTGACAACCGAACCATCAAAGTTCACTGCCCAATCCTGCGAGGCACCGACCCTGACAAACAGATTGCCATTGCTTATGGATCCAGTATCGAAATTCACGTCCATATCAGCGACTACCTGGGTGATCGCGCCGGCGCTGCCGCTGCCGATGAAATCAGACGCAAGAGTCGTGGCGTAATTTGCAGAACCAGTCAGGTTGGCAATCGGGGTTGGATTCACATGGGCAACATAATCATCAGTGCTGACCACGCTGAGCGACTGGTTGACTTCCTGCACTGTCACCCAGTTTTCCTTCACTGGGTTATTCCAGGCACCCCAGGAGATAGCCTGTGATTCCAGTGTGGAGTCGGGGTTGCTTATAAGACCCTCATTGTGAACATGTGAAGTGGTGGCAAGACCGGATACCCGATGCGATTCACCAGGCACGATAAAGGCAAAGCCGGCAACAAAGGCATCGATCGCATTGCCGGTAAAGACACCGTTCAAACCACCAGCCAGGGCTACCGGGTCCGGCGAGCCTTCTCCGGGTGTAAAGGTGCCAGACACAGTGAAGGTGAATTCACCGTCAACGTCACTGTCAACAATAGAGCCAGGAAGAACGTCTCCTTCAAAATAGGCATTCCAGGTATTGCCACCTGCAGTCAATGTCAGTATGCCATCCTCGATGTCGTATTCACTGGCACCGGTAAGATCCAGTTCAAAACCAAAGGCGGTGACCGTTATCAGGTTACCGTTATTGTCTTTGCCCAGGAACAAATCAGTGCCTGAATTAAATGCAAATGTGTGCTGCCCGGTCATGTTTGCCGTTGGGGTCGGTGTAGTGACAAACCAGTACGAGTCATGCTCCCAATCGGTCGTACGGAAACCACCGCTGGTATCTATTTTGTTGATACCGCCATTGGTCGACCATAAACCCCAGGTCAGATCCAATCCACGTACGCCATCAAGATAATCCGATTCTACGACTTCACCCTTACGGAACAGATTGTTTGGAGTCGCTCCCGAGTAAAACAACAGACTTCGGTCTTCAATGACTGCTGACCCATCGGCGGTCTTGGAACCGAATCCGCCGAATCGCGAAGTACGTGATTCGCCAGTCTCCTCATAGGCACTGACCATCACGCCGACCGTCTTGCCGACATTCTTCAGTTCAAAGCCGGACAGGAAATTATCTTCCGTGAATATCACCGAACCCACCAGGGTATTGGGCGTTTCGGCCGTGTCACGCAAATTAAAGCCCGCGAGAAAACCATTGGCACCACTCTCATTACTACGGTGAGTAAAGAAGCCGGTGAGCTCGCCGTTGATGGTGGCCGGACTCCCGTCAATCATCGTGTTTGAAAAGCTGATATTACCGAAGAAGCCGATGGAAGGACTGGTAGCTGACGCGGCATTGCCGTCTCCATCCAGTGTTCCATAGCTACCCATAAACTGTAGCGCCCATTCGGTTTCTGAATCACTGAGCAACAGCTTCAGATGACCATTGCTGACAGTGCCGGTACCGAAATCGATGTCGAAAAAGCCAATGGCACTTTGCAGTAGGGCTGGGCCATTATTGTAGACACCCAAATTAAATGATCCAGCGACAAAGGTTTTGCTGCCGATGAGATTCGCAATTTCCATCGGTGTTGCTGTTGCCATAAACAGCGTGTCACTAAATTGCGTGAATCCGAAGTAATCATTGGCGGCATCCGTATAAAGGCGGTGAGTATTGTCCTGGTTGTTCCAATACTTGACTGTTATGCCCCAGTTAGTTAGAGATAAAAAGTTGGTTGGACCCATACTGTTATCGACAGTGACGAGGTGATCGGGATCAGATTGAAACAGGTCGGTCGTCAAACCATTTTCATCGCTGAAGCTGACCAGAGACAGTCCGTCAAGATCTATCTTGCCCAGGGCCGAAACCGGTAAAGCGCCGGGAATCAGTGTGAATCCAAATTGAGAATAATCCCCGGGGTTGGCCAGCAGGCTGGGGGGTTCTTGCTGAGTGAGCAAAGTCGCGCCAGCTGCCCAGCCAGCAGACTCATTGTCGGAAGCCAGACGGAAGCCGGCGGCGAAACCAAGCTCGTTGGCAGTGTCGCCGACGAAGAATCCATTGACGAAACCGTAAAAGTTGCCAGTACTGCTACCGCCGTTACCATCGGTAATGATCCCTGTGACATCGGTTTCAGGGAGCATACCTTGTGTTGCCTGAAAACCAGAGATATCGGTAGTGACCTGCCAGACACTGTCAGCATCCGAGCAGCTCGTACCGCCAAAGCATAATTTGATTCCGCCATCGATGAAGCTCCCGGTCGACAGGTTGATATCAAACCAGGCTTCGAGGTCATTCAGGTTGCCACTGCTGGATCGCAGCAGATGTGTACCACTGGTTTCGAAATGACCGAAACCTACCAGGCTGCCCAGATCAGACGGGGTGCCGGATACCCAGATGATTTCACTGTCACCGATATATTCAAGATCTTGCTCTACACCCTCATAGAGAAATTGACTACTTGCGAATTTGTAATCTGTTGTGTCCCAGACACCCCAATCAAGATCAAAGCCATGCTCTCCAGGGTCGCTGGCCCAGCCAAAAGTCGATGCATCGGCATTCAATCGGCGCAAAACACCGGTATCAACCCCTTCTCCAAACATATCCAGCATACGGGGGCTGGAAGGATCAGTGCTAAAGAACACCGGATCACCGTTGCTGCTCGAGGTTGATACCCCCTGCAGGAAATTTTCATCCATGTAGAGATCCTCGCCCCAGATATGGTTATCTGGCTGCTTGAATCCCAATGCAAATCCCAGGCGACTACCGTCAGGAGCTACTTCTTCCTTAAACAAAGAGACACCGCGTGCCAGGTCGTTCGTGCTGCCGTTCCAGGACTCAAAATTGAAGCCGAGAACAAATCCACCAGCATTATCGCCAACCGTAATACCATTTATATAGCCCCAGAAATCCGTGTCGGTATTATTCACAGTATCAAGATGTCGCACAGTTCCGTAAACGTGAAACGTGCCTAGTATCCCATCGGGAGCTGAATGTGAACCTTCGCCTGAATAATGAGCCTCCCATCTTTCTGTTGCCGAGTCGCATCCGGAGCCGCCGATGCATACAGACAGGAAAGAATTGGCGAGATAACCCTCGGCAAGATTGAAACTCAGCTGGCCACGCACGCCGGAAACCTCACCGACATTTGACTTGGCGATAAAATTCGCGGTACTGATATAAGTCTTGTTGCCGACAAGATTTGCAAGCGGGGTAGGGACCGCAGAAACAAAGTAGGTCACGCCACCCGGGTCGAAGGTTTCATCCTCATTGCTGACATCAAGGAAGTCCTCGTAAATCTTGACCTTGTTGCTGCCATCCCAGAAACCCCAATCCAGATCAGTAAAGCCGCCGACATTCTGAGCAAAATCGCCGACGAGAATATTCGGAGCCACGGCCTTGAGCGTGATCAGTTCGAAATCCCAGCAGAAATAGCAACTGAACTCAGAATCGTCGATGAATGTGCGGGGATCTTGATCATGGGTCGTTGCAAGCAGGAATTCATTCAGCGCTGCCGGGTCAGTGGATAGGCCGATCAAAGTCCGGTCAATGTTCCTTGGACCGCCATCACTTACGATTGCGAATGCGGACCTGGTCAGGCTGCTGATAGCGCCTGGTTCCACTGTGCGGGTATAGCGTTCATATAAGGCGAGCCCGGTAACATGGGAGGTCGTATAACCATTGCCTGCACCGCCCAAGGTGAAGCCGGCAGAAAACGCATCCAGATTGCTACCGACAAAGAATCCGAATAAATCACCATAGAATGCCTGTGAGCCGGAGCCGTTTGTCGCAGTGGGGAAATGCACGTACCCCTGTACCGCGGCCCATAGGCCGCGGTCATAGATATTACCGTAGTTAAAGTACGCATCCCAATGCTGTATGGCGTCGCTACAACCGGTCCCACCCACACAAACATCCAGCTCGCCCCAAAAATCGCCCTGACTCAGGTCAACTTCAAAAAAGCCGCTCAGTGAGGTGATAGTGCCGACAGAGCTTCCGACCGCATTGCGGGCCTCCAACTCGTAGGTATCAGTGGTATGGAAACGGTAGGCCCCTTTCAGTCGCGACAATACTGTAGGGGTACCAGACGCAAACCAGGTGCCGCCACCAGGTACATAGGAGTCACCTGTCGCACTGGCCGTAGAGCCAATTTCCAGAACAGAACCGGCACTTCCCCAGAAGCCCCATTGCAAATCATAATCGCCGACATTGGGTTGAAAGTTGCTGAGAGTAGCTGTGTTACGTTTTGCCAGACCGAAAATATCTGACATGTTCGGAATTTCCGGTACGTAGTTACCTTCATCCACTGAACGTGCAGTAATAACCGGGCTACCAGTTCTGTCAGAGCTGGAATTTCCTATCAGGCCGGCGAAGCTACCAATTGCCCGCGGTATTGCAGTGTCATCCGGAAAATCCGGATAAACCACCAAACCTGTAAACGGCGTGCGCAGCAAAGTCGCGCCGTGTACAAAATTGGCACTGTCGCCGGCGTCTTTCAGTTGAAACCCGAGAGAAAATCCATCTCCATGGCTGCCGACAAACAAGCCGCCCAATTCACCTTCGATTGGCGCGTTGGTGTCGAGATCCGATCCGTAGTTTCGATATCCGGTCACTGCCGTCGAATTAAATACACCATCGCTGACGCTGCCGCTGAAGTCTTCAATGATCCATTGCTGGGTTTCATCACCAGTCTCGTCTTCAATGCACATCTGGGTGCCGCCGAGACAGACTTGCAGATAACCGTCATCTATTTGTCCAGTACCAAAATCCACCTCAAAGCGTGCAACGACCCCGCTTACGGATGTACCGACCGCAAAGCTGGTCAGCGCCAGGAATTCCCCTGGTTGCAATGTAGGATTGCCATAGGCAGATTGATAGTCGCGTCGACCGGTCAGATTTGCGAGAGTCGGCAATTGCGCTGACACCAGCACCATGCGGTCTGCCAGATCTATAAACTGGCTGGCGTCGCTTGGGTCGGTATGTTTTTTAACTGGTGTGCTCGGTGACCCGTCCCATATAGCCCAATCAAGATTGAAACCGCCGACCTGGCTGACTTGATTTTGCAGTGCGGCATTGTTTCGCCTGACTACCAGGCTCTCTGAAGGCGCATAAAACAGGTCCATGGCTGATCGGGTAGCGCCAACCTGAACGCCCGAAAGTACGCCACCACCGACAGTCAACAGACTCTTTCGCACCAGGCTCGATATTTCGCTGCTGGTGATTGCAGGCTCAGGCTCAGGTTCTGGTTCTGGCTCTAGCTCGGGTTCGGGTTCGGGTTCGGGATCAGGCTCTGGCTCTGGCTCTGGTTCAGGTTCAGGTTCCGGCTCAGGCTCAGGATCAGGATCAGGCTCAGGTTC
>JBBDXV010000420.1:0-1952 GCA_040902165.1 Pseudohongiellaceae bacterium | reverse complement strand
CCTGGCGACTGCGCAGGCGGGATGAAAAGATTTACGCCCTGCCATTTCCCCGTTCGTGGATTGCCATCCTGATAGCCGGCGGAATTTTTGCAGTCTTCCTGCTCCCCTTTGGCATGATCCTGGACGCTTCCAGTTTTGATTCCAGTGGCGATCTGTTCGATCTGGTCTTTTTGCTGTTTAGCTTGTTCTGGCTGCTCGGCTGGTCAGTCGGTACTCTGCTCTTGCTGGTAGTATTTCTGGCGCTGACCTTTGCGCGCGAGACCCTCAGGATCCGACCCGGCTATGTCACCGTGTGGACTCATGTTCTGGGACTGGGTTTCGGAATCGAATTCAAGGCACAGGGAATTCGCAATCCACGAACCGAAGAGCCAGTGGCTTTGTCAGGGGATGATTGGCGCGGCCGCCATCTTGGTTTTGACTATGCCGAGGAAACGGTAAAACTCGGGTCCGCCATGAGTGATGAACGTGCCTATCGCATCATCAGCGACATCAGGGAGATTGCCCAGATTGATACAAACGAAGAGGATTACGCTGAATTTCGACGCGTTCAGGCTGACGCGGTACGCGAACTCGCGGAAGACAAGCAGCGATCCAGCAATGAGATTGCAGCGCAGGCCATCACGAGGCCAGAGACATCGTCAACGCCGACCACTATTTCTTCTATATCTACCAGAGTATTGATTGCAGCCAATCTTGTCCCCTTGCTGGGTGTATGGCTGTATGACTGGAGCATCGGCGAAATCATGCTGCTGTTCTGGGCAGAAAGTGCCGTTGTCGGTTTCTACAATCTGTTAAAAATGTGGGTCATCGGCAGGTGGGCCGTATTGATCATGGGACCGTTTTTTGTCGGCCATTTCGGCGGATTCATGGTCGCACATCTGTTATTCATCTATGGCTTTTTCCAGATGGGCCCGGATGACGGATTCGCCAGCACCGCACAGGTCATCGCCGATTTCCGGGTATTGTGGCCGGCCTTGCTGGCGATATTCCTGAGCCACGGCATTTCATTCCGGCTGAACTTTATCGGCCGACTGGAATACCAGGGACGCAAAATCGGTGATCAGATGAGTGAACCGTACCGGCGCATCATCATCATGCATCTGACCATCATTCTGGGTGGCTTTCTGACTTTCGCATTCGACTCGCCATTACCGGCTTTGATACTGTTGATCCTGCTCAAGATAATGGTGGATGTTAAAGCGCACCTGAAAGAACATGGTGCTGTAATAGAAGCGAAAAACGGGAGTCAGCAAGCATGAAGAAATTTGTATTGGTACTGGTCATCTGGATTCTGGCCGGTCAGCTGTTGGCACAGACCGATGTCTTTGAATCAGACATTCAGGAATTGCAGGCGGCCATGCAATCAGGACAGGTCAGCGCAGTGGAACTGGTGGATCAGTACCTGGCCCGCATCAGAGCCTATGATGACAGTGGCCCCCGGCTGAACAGTCTCTTGCGAATCAACCCTGCCGCACGTCAGGATGCCGCGGATCTGGATCGCGAGCGTTCCCAGGGTCGGGTGCGCGGGCCTCTGCACGGTATTCCGGTCATCGTCAAGGACAACTATAACACTGACTTTATGCCCACCACCGGTGCTTCGGTTGCGCTCGCGAACTTCGTACCCCCGGTCAATGCGACTGCCGTGCAGAAACTGCTGGATGCCGGTGCTGTGATACTGGCGAAATCCAATCTGCACGAGTTTGCCTATGGCATTACCTCGGTCAGCTCTCTCGGTGGTCAGACCCGCAACCCCTACGATCCCCGCAGAGTGCCAGGCGGTTCGAGCGGTGGAACTTCTGCCGCTGTGGCAGCGAGTTTTGCTGCGATCGGAATGGGCTCTGATACCTGCGGTTCCATTCGTATTCCGTCGGCGTTCAATAATCTGTTTGGCTTGCGCCCCAGCAAGGGGGTTACCAGTATTTACGGCATCATGCCGCTGTCCCATACACAGG
>JBBDXV010000419.1:5502-13642 GCA_040902165.1 Pseudohongiellaceae bacterium | reverse complement strand
GCCATATCATTGGCAAACACTGTTGCCTGGGTACGGTAATAGGCCGTCTGGTTGTTTTTCAGACTTACTGTCTGCAACCCACCCATACTCAGGAGGCCCCCGGATAGCACCAGCAGGGACACCAGCACTTCAATAATGGTGCTGCCCGACTGGCGCATTTTTTTGTAATTTACGGACATACCAGACCGTCCTCAATTCGCCGACCGCGTCCCGCCGCGGATATTTCTATTGACCGGGCATTGTCTGCGTTGTCGGTCGACGGGCATATCAAAATGGTTTGTAAGGCACCCGTCGCATTAAATCCCTGACTGTCATACTCAAAAAGATCGACCGTGAAGGTCATGGTGCTGCCACCACCGATGTTTTCGTAAACGCGAATAATTTCATCGCCTGCATCTACAGACCCGGCATCACCGTCTGCGTCAGCATTATTGTCCTGAAAGACAATCCAGCCTTCCGACCAGGCGTCTGCTTCGCAATCCGCGCCATCCCCGCTGGCACACATTGCAATATTGGCGCCGCGACGAATTGCCTCGCTGCGAGCAAGATTCAACGCGCTGAGAAGCGTTTTAGCCTGTGAATTAGTGCGCATACTTTCAATTGTGTCCACAAAACTGGGCAGACTCAAGGCTGCCAGGATACCTACAATCGAAACCGTGATAAGCAGTTCAATAATGGTAAAACCCGACTGTTTTGCTGTCTGGATCGACATCTATCGCTACCTGCAAATGAGCGTTAACGCCTTAATATCAGAGTAATTTTCAAAATCAGACCCCAATCGCCACGGCACTCCTGATTTTACTCAGGTACAGCATAATGAATCGCGTGGGCAATAGTGTGATTCAAGTAGTAAATTACATTTCCCGTAATTTCGGCCTGCTGTTTGTGTGAATAAAGTCACAGATACAAGCGCTGCAGGCGTTTCCGGTTCGCCTGGTGTATTCTATCGGCAATCCGCGGCCAGACCATAGCAGGCGACTGGCAATTTTAGTAGTATAAACAGCAGGTTAAAGAATTGTTATCGAGCTATGACCCTCTTATGCTGGTAGTCCTGTGCGTTGCAGGTTTTCTGGCCGGAGGAATTAATACTGTTGCTGGCGGTGGTTCCAATCTTACCCTTCCAGCGCTCATGTTATTGGGTCTTCCCGCTGAGATTGCCAATGGAACCAATCGGGTTGCCGTTACCTTGCAATGCATTGTCGCAGTTAAGGGTTACGATAAATACCAGACTCTTGACCGCCAGGCAGTATTGCCGATCCTGATTCCCAATGTACTCGGCGGATTTCTGGGCGCGGTGACTGCAGCAATGACGCCGGGGCTCTATTTGAAGCCCTTGTTACTCGGCACCATTATCTGCATGTCAATTCTTATTCTGGTGCGCCCGTCCGTTGTTATCCCGGCCGCTGGAACTGTCCCGCTGTCTCCACGTCAGCACCGGGGAGCCTGGTGGTCGCTGTTTGCTGCCGGTGTATACGGTGGTTTTGTCCAAGCCGGCGTTGGATTTATCCTGCTTGCTGTGCTGGCCGGAGCCTTGCGTTACGACCTGTTGCGCGCCAATGCACTAAAAACTGCCTGTGCCCTCGCTTTCACATCGATCGCTCTGGTGGTCTTTGTGATATTCGATCAGGTGTGGTGGATACCGGGTCTTATTCTGGCGACAGGCTCCATGGTGGGCGCCCATCTGGCAGTGAAAATAGCGGTAAAGGTGCCGCAGAGTTTTCTGAAATGGTTTCTGTTCGCAATGACAATTTTTGCCTGCGGTGCAGCCCTGATTTACTAAAAACGGTCGCTTTTGCTATTTATGGCGCCGTTTTCAGGCCGACTGGTTGAATACCATCTGAATTCGCGCTCCGCCATGGGTTGAATTATCAACGTCAATCTGGCCACCGTAACTGCTGACAATATCGGTAACCACCGCCAGCCCTATACCTTGCCCAAGTGCAAACGTGTCAGCCCGTGCCCCGCGTTGCAATACATACTCACGTTGTTCAAGGTGTATTCCCGGGCCATCATCTTCTACCGTGATACTTAACTGTTGGGCAGTTCCGCCCTTATGTGTCGCGACAGCAACCCATACCTGACTGTGGCCATATTTGTAGGCGTTATCCAGCACGTTACCGAGGATCTCCATCAAATCCCGCTCATCACCGTGAAAAACCGCTGATCCTTCTATATTTATAGTATGAGCAACACGCTTGTCGCTATAAACCTTGTCCAGCGCATTAAGGATACGGTTTATCACGGGCGCAATTATTACCTGCCTTCCAAGGGTGCCGGTGCCGTTTACCTGTACTGCCCGCTGCAACTGGTAAGTCACAATCTGGCGCATACGATCTAACTGCTCTTCTACGGTAGATATCTGCTCTATGGTTCCTGCAGACATGTCCTTGTTGCGGTCGGCGCGGAGATTTGTCAATACGCCGGAGATAACTGCCAAAGGCGTTTTCAGACTATGAGCGAGGTCCCCAAGTGTCGTGCGATATCGAGCCTGCTGTTTACGTTCAGTCTTGATCAGCAGGTTGAGGTTATCAGTTACGCCCTTAAGCTCACGCGGATACATTCCGCTCAACTGTTCCGCAGCTCCACTTTCGATCTGCTTCAAATCCCGGGCCATACGATAAAGCGGTGACAGGCCCCAACGCAGAAAGAACAATTGCAGCAACAGTAACAAGACCGCGACACCTCCCAGCCATGACCACAGACTGTTACGGAACTCGGAAATCTCAGAGTAGTAACGCTCAGCTGATTCCATGACGGTAAAATTATACGCACTCACACCGTCTTCCCAGAGCACTCCATAACTGACAACAAACAGTTCGTTACCGTCAACGCCGGTTGCAATCGAGAACAGATTTTCGCCAATGACAGCCTGTCTGCGCAAAATTTCATCATCGGCAAGAGAGAGATCAAGCGCTGACTGACTGCGCCAAAGTTCACCACGTTCGAGATTACTGATAAATCCGTACAATCCTGAACCTAGCTGACTGAACCGCGGTTCACGCAGATCTTCCAACAAAAAAAAATTGCCGCCGTCTTCTTCTATCGCCGCCAGCAATACATAGATTTGCACCTGTAGCTGCTCGACAGCACCGGCTTCGACACTTTCCCGAAAGGCACGATCAAGGACCACACCCGTCAAACCCAAAAACACCGCCAGCAGGATACTTGCCCCGACCAATAAGCGGGTCTGAATTGAATAGCCGGCAGGTGCAGATTGCATAGGCATAACAGGAGTCATAGCCAGGAATTGCTGTGGCAGAGTAACGAACTAACCCAATCTGAAGCGGTAGCCCTGTCCACGCACAGTCTCGATAGGATTAAGAGTTTGTTCCGGGTCCATTTTCTGTCGCAGGCGCCGAACAAAAACTTCCAGCACATTGCTGTCGCGATCGTAGTCCTGGGCATAAAGATGTTCAGTCAGTTCAGTTTTTGAAATGACCTGACCGGGGTGCAGCATGAGGTATTCCAGCAATTTGTATTCATAGGCAGTCAAATCTACCGGCTGTTCATTTACGGTCAGACGTTTGGCACTGATATCCAGGATAAGCGGACCAAATTCCAGTGTAGGCCGACTGAACCCGGCCGCTCTTCGCAGTAGCGCATTCAGCCGCGCAAGGATTTCTTCCAGCTGAAACGGCTTGACCACATAATCATCGGCACCCGCATCCAGGCCAGCGACCTTATCCTGCCAGTCGCCTCGCGCAGTCAGAATAAGAACAGGAAAGTTTTTCCCGGCAGAGCGAATCTGTTGAATCAGGGAAATGCCATCAATTTCCGGCAAGCCCAGGTCAATGATTGCCGCATCGTAGTCAAATTCATTGGCAAAATAGAGTCCGGCGCGACCATCTTCAGCCTCATCAACTACATAACCCTCACGGACCAGGCCCTGTTTGAGCTGCTGCCTCAACAGGCTCTCGTCCTCCACCACCAACAGTTTCACGTTGCCGAACTCCTGTATGCTGCCGGGGGCGACAGGCTATTCACCGGTGCTGACGGCGCCGCTATTGGCATCAACATAGACGGTAAAAATCTTGCCTTCTTTTTCCATGCGCAACTGATAGCGCAGATTGTCTCCCTGTCCAATCAGGGAAATTCTTAATACATTGCCGCCATAGGCTTGCGTGGCCAGCTCAGCAGCACGTCGCTTGGTGATTCTTGTTGCCGGCGGCTGTACCCGGCGCTGATCCCCGGCACTTCTCGAGTTCAGGTCTATAGGCGCTGGTACCGGCGGAGGTAAAAGTTGGGCATAGGTTGGCACCGCCGGTAAGCTCAGCAACAAAATGATGGCTATCAAACCGCCCAATTTACCCACCTCAAACCCCGACTGATATGTAGACAATCAATTTGGTTCGGAACTGAAAAAACCGGCCTGAAACTCCGGAATTGCTGTCAGAGTACTGGTACAACGCTCACTCGCACCCGGATCGTTTCGCCCGGATCTGAATCGGTTTGCACTGTATATTGCTGATCATTGTATTGATAGGTAACCCGATATCCTACAATTCGCTCTTCACTGTGGTTTTCGTACACCGTCTCACAGCGCTCTATGGTCTCGTATTCCCGTGTCGTTGAATCTAGCTGATCGCGGATCATATCACGTCCAATTGTGTGGCCCAACATGGCGCCAACCACGGCCCCAACCCTTTTATTGGACTTCCCATGACCTACTGCATTACCAATAGCGCCACCTATAATGGTGCTTACAAGTACCGGGGTTCGCGATTGCTCTCCTTGACGGCGTGTTTCGACAACGATTTCCTCTTCACTGCATATTTCCCTGGGAGTGGATATCTCGACCACCCTGATCAGGGGAATCGATTCCAGCACCGGTGCTTCATCGTATTGAACTTCGGCGCTGCCAACACTGCTGATCAGCGCGGCCAACAACCCGATTGGGACTGCTACCCGTAGTTTCATGTCCATGCCCTCGTCAAATATCCGGTTTCCAGTTATTGGCGACAAGGACTGTATCTTGCCGCCCGGACTGGCTGTTTGCCTGATCCTGGCCGAAACATTAGCGGGCGTGACCTGAATCCCAGCTTAAGCAATTCAGCCATTCCGATTGGTGGCGGTTTATATCCGGAAACCCGGTTCCATTCGTTCGGTTGCTTAAGCTAGAATTGCGACATTGCAGGCTGTCGTATGGCACTTTTTCGGTTTCTTCCTGTCAAACTGACCTGTGTAAAAAAACAAAAATTCGTTATTTATAACAGAGATACAACATGCTCAGAAAACCATTTTCAATATCACTCATATTAACTGTCGTTACATGTCTCATCATTTATTCGATTATCAACCAGGAAGGATTCCTGTTGCAGGTCAAACATATCCCGTTCATCGGCGTCGCCGTGTTCTTGATCTCTATAACACCCCGCATGTTTGGCCGGACTGACGCGTCATTATCGCTGCTCTCGGATGATGATGGTGACGCTCCTTTGGCAACAGGACAGCGCGAAGCCGGCAACGTTAAATGGTTCAATGCCAGCAAAGGCTTTGGATTTATCACACGCGAGAATGGCGATGACGTGTTTGTCCATTTCCGCGCTATACGCGGTCAGGGACACCGCGTTTTACGGGATGGACAAAGGGTCGAATTCAACGTATGTAAGGGTGACAAAGGACTGCAAGCCGAAGATGTGGCAATAGCCCGATAAAGATCCAGACCAACGAGAAGCGTCCGCACCACCGGCAACGGGAACGGCGATCATCAATACAGGAATTGAACAGAATGAGAAAAACCCCGATTAACTGGACCAATATGCTGCTTTTCAGCATGACACCACTGGCAGCTGTAATACTGGTACCCCTGTACGGCTACTATGTCGGCTACGATGTTTTTGAATGGGCGATGTTTTTGCTGTTGTTGGCCTTCTGTGGACTTTCGATAACTGCCGGCTATCACCGTCTTTGGTCACACAAGACTTACAAGGCACATTGGTCTTTACGAATATTGTTTGCCCTGGGCGGAGCCTGCGCCCTGCAAAATGATGTAATCCATTGGGCGTCAGACCATCGTCGACATCACCGTCATGTGGACAATAATGACCACGATCCCTACTCGGCCGGACGTGGCTTCTGGTTTTCCCATATCGGCTGGATTCTGCGAAATTATCCAAGCGCAAAAATTGATTTCTCCAACGTCAAGGATTTGTACCATGATCCTGTAGTGATCTGGCAACAGCGTAATTACCTTGCACTGGTTCTGACCATGAATATCGGTCTGCCATTGTTGCTGGGATTATTGCACGGTGATGTTATTGCCAGCCTGTTACTGGCCGGATTACTGCGGCTGGTAGTCAGTCAACATTTTACTTACCTGATCAATTCGCTGGCTCACATGTGGGGACACCAGCCCTACAGTAGCACAAGCTCGGCCCGAGACAATTTTGTTCTTGCTTTGCTGACCTGGGGAGAAGGTTATCACAACTACCATCACACTTTTCAGTGGGACTACCGCAACGGGATCCACTGGTGGCATTGGGACCCTACAAAATGGCTGATCAGCAGCTTTGCGCTGTTTGGATTGACGACCGAATTGAAACGCTGCGCCCCGGCTGACATTGAATCTGCCCGTTTGGAGATGCAGTATCGCAAAGCCACTGAGACTTGCAATTTTCTCCAACTTCCGGAATCCTGGCAGCAGCTCGTTGAAAATGAATACCAGCAGTTCCGGGAAACTTTGAAACTTTGGGCAACGCATCGGCAGCAGTGGTATGAGGTCAAGAGTCGCAATTTGCAGGAAGCTCTTGGGCATTGGGACCGAGTCCAGTTGCGAGACAGTTATCGTGAAATTCACTACAAACTCAAGATTCAGCGCCGTCGCTGGCAGGATCTGTTGAGCAATTTGCGCAATCCGCAATTGGTGGCTGTTTAAGCAATTCACCTGTGAAGGTAATCTTTTTTGCGGCACTCGCATTTTGCCTGAAATAGAACTTGTTTTGCCAAGGTCCAGTCAATTCAGATAATTGGCTTCAATTAAGGAAAAGATATGAACAAAAAACTGCTGTCCATTGCCACCGCCATTATCGGATTGCTATTCTTCAGCACACAAGTTTCAGCTGCAGAGGAAGGTGGTCCGGCACCGGATTTTACCTTGCCTGACCTGGTGGCTGGTGGCACCGATTTTACCCTGAGCGACTTGCGTGGCAAGACTGTCTATCTGGATTTCTGGGCTTCCTGGTGCGCACCCTGCCTCAGATCATTGCCGCTCTATAACGAACTTTATCTCAAGTATCGCGACCAGGGGCTGGAAATCATCGGCGTCAATATCGACAACCCGGTGGAAGACGGGCTTGAGTTCCTGGAGGACACTCCGCTGGACTTCAAGACCCCGTCTGATGTCAACGGCATAGTCCCGGAAATGTACTCCATTCTCGGCATGCCCACGTCTTTTCTGATTGCGCCTGACGGCACGATTACAATGGTTCATGTTGGATTCCGTGACGGTGATCTGGAGATCGTTGAATCGGCAATCGTTGACCTTCTGGCAAAAAACTGATGCGAAGAAATTCCAGATTCTGGTTGCTGCTGATTAGCTGTGGCCTGATAACAGCCTGTACTCCGGTTCAGCCTTGGGAACGTGGATATCTGGCAAAAAACGAAATGGCCTGGCAACCGGATGGCCTGGAAGCTGCCTTGAACAAGCATATTTTTTTCAGCAAGGAAGCATCGTCCGGTGGCAGTAGTGCAGCCGGCGGTGGTTGCGGCTGTAATTAGCAATCTCCCACAGAAATTATTCCGCCGGACGGGATCAAGTTTTGATGAACAAACCAAAGTCCCGCAGTCTTATCGCACTTTCGACGACCGCACTTGCCCTGCCCGGCATTGCTGTAGCTGATGCGCCACCAGTCGTGTCCACCGTTTCGTACAAATACAGCAATTATCAGGAAGACGATGTTTCCCGCAGAGAAGCGCCGTTTGGAAATCGCGAGCGTTATGACATTGACGTTCACCAGTTTCGTCTGCTGACCCCGACCGGTCGTAATACTGATTTCCAGATTGATGCGAACCATGAATCATTAAGTGGCGCGTCCCCCTGGTTTACCATTGCCAACGCCGAAGGCAATCCACTGGTTAATCTAAGCGGCGCCAGCGGTATTCGTGATCGCCGCAGTGAGATATCGTTTGCAGGTCATTACTA
>JBBDXV010000419.1:2150-5402 GCA_040902165.1 Pseudohongiellaceae bacterium | reverse complement strand
CAGGAGGGCTTCCTGTCGGATCCCTACAAATTGCGGGACGTCAGGCCCGGTGACAAGATGCAGGTTGCGGTTGCCAGTTCAATGCGCAAGTTTTTCGTTGGCGCCGATGCGGCGCTGCATGTCAATTATCGCTTTTATCATGATGACTTCGGTATTTCTTCTCACACTCTGGACATGGCGTGGTTCCAGAACGCCGAAAGCCGGTTTCAGATTGTCCCTTCACTTCGTTACTACACTCAGTCTGCGGCTGATTTCTATACCAACGTAGATAACTTTCTCAGCCCGCTTGATCAATATCAATCCAGTGATTCACGGCTTTCCGGTTATGGGGCTCTGAGCGGCTCCCTGAGCCTGGTAACGCGTCTGGACGATTGGACCCTGAACCTGTCTGCCGAACGATATATTGCCAGGGAAAAATACTCGGCCTATCATGTCCGCCAGCCTGGCACCGCTCTGGTGCAATATTTCAGGTTGTCACTTGGTGTTGATTATTCCTTCTGAAAACAGTAAATACCCATGAACATTACCGCATTGCGCCGCTTCCCGTTCCAGGCCATGGGGAGCTTCTGCGAGATTCAGCTTCTCGATAAATCCCGAATTGATGCACGCCAGCGATTCCGTCTGTTGGCTGCAGAAGTGGTACGCCTTGAGCAGAAATTTTCGCGCTACCGAAGTGACAGTCTTGTTGCCGGGATCAATGCCAGTGCCGGCAGAGACAGCGGCATTGAAATTGACGAGGAAACTGCTTCTTTGTTCCGGCATGCATCAAGCTGCTATGAACAAAGCAATGGCCTGTTTGACATTACCTCCGGCGTACTACGGAAAATATGGGACTTCAAATCCGGTACAGTACCGACCCGCAGTCAAATAGCCGAACTGCTTCCGCTTGTCGGTATGGAGAAACTGGAGTTGCGGGAGAATCAACTGTTCATGCCGGCTGGATTTGAAATCGATTTTGGTGGCATCGTCAAGGAGTATGCGGCTGACACTGCAGCAGCCCTGGCAAGAAATCTCGGCATCGAATCCGGGTTAATCAATCTCGGGGGTGATTTCTCGGTGATCGGGCCGCTTCCCGGTGATCGTCCGTGGCCGGTCGGAATCGTGAATCCTTCAAAGACCGAAAATTTGATGGCGCGCTTGCAATTGCAACGTGGTGGCCTTGCTTCGAGTGGTGATTACGAACGCTTTTTCATGCACGAAGGGAAACGCTACAGTCATATCATCAATCCCATGACCGGTTGGCCCAGTGACGGACTGCGCGCGGTGAGTGTCTGCGCAGAACTGTGTACGGTTGCCGGGTCAGCGGCAACCATTGCAATGCTGAAAACCGAAAACGACGCGGTTGAATGGCTGGCACAGCTGGGATTGCCTCACGTTTTTATGCGACAGGATGAGACGATCGGCGGAACTGCATTGACTACGGACAATCCAGAATCACGAACAAGCAAACAACCAGACTCCAGTCAATAAAGCCGCAAAGGTTCTTCGTCAAGGGCCGCAAGCTGTTCCCGGATTTCCAGCACATGGTCAGACCAGTAACGCCCGGTATTGAACCAGGGGAAGCTTCTGGGAAAGGCCGGATCCTGCCAGCGTCGTGCCAGCCAGGCTGCATAATGAATGATTCTCAATGTGCGCAGGGATTCCACCAGTTCAAGCTGACGTTCGGGGAACCGGTAAAAATCGTTATAACCTGTTATGACTTGCAGCAACTGGGCCTGCATTTGATCG
Source organism: Pseudohongiellaceae bacterium (assembly GCA_040902165.1). Lineage (GTDB taxonomy): Bacteria > Pseudomonadota > Gammaproteobacteria > Pseudomonadales > Pseudohongiellaceae > NORP240. The sequence goes on along the minus strand of JBBDXV010000419.1, from coordinate 3,674 downwards.
CGATCACCTGACAACAGCATCCAGATATCCTGTACTACCGGTCCCATCTGGGTATCGTCGAAGTCTACGAAATGCGGCACTCCGTCCAGCCATAACACATTACCCAAATGACAGTCACCATGGATTCTCTGGTAATGCTGGTTTGTATAGCTCTTGAACAGCTGACCGATACGGTCAATCAGCTGCGCGGTAATTGACTCATAGGCAGGTATCAATTCGGGCGGGATGAAATCTTCGCTGAGAAGATATTCCCTCGGAGTTACCGCCATATTGTTTACCGAAAGCGTACCACGCTTCTGGAATCTGGTTTCAACACCCGCCAGATGTACGCGACCAATATAACGCCCCATCACCTTCAGATTGTCCTGAAAATCCATATCCGGCTGACGACCTGCTATACAGGGAAATACAGCAAACCGAAATTCCATGTGGCAGTGCAGACTGCTGCCGTTGGCAGAACGCAAGGGTGCCGCGACCGGAATCTCAAGATCAACCAGCTCCGCCGCAAAATCATGTTCTTCCTGAATCTGCATATCAGTCCAGCGACCAGGTCGATAAAACTTGGCAATCACCGGTTTGGCGCCTTCTATGCCTATCTGATAAACACGATTTTCATAACTGTTGAGGGCCATGATGCGGGCGTCGGTTTCATACCCGGCACTTTCCAGCGCTGCCAGAACCACGTCGGGAGTAAGGGATGTGTAGGGATGGGAACTTTCAGGCATGGTTTTGTTTTCTCTCATTGCTGGCTCCGAAGTTTTCCCCTGAGGTAAACTTGTGCGCCCGCTTCATCCACAATTTCCGGCTTTGCACACAGGAGTCTCAATTGACCTTCACCAGTCTTGAAAAAAACCGTGACCACAACTTGATGGAAAATCGATTGCAGTCCTTGCGCCAGCAATATCGAGACATCTTAGCACAGGGTCTGAATCTTGATCTGACCAGGGGCAAACCTGCGGCTGCGCAACTTGCACTCAGTGACGCGCTGGACGGAATTCTTGCCGGTGACTTTCGAGGTGAAGACGGCACCGATTGTCGCAATTACGGCGGTGGTCGCGGAATTCCCGAGGCAGCCAAACTCGCCGCTGCCTATCTTGGCTGCGATCCAAAAGAAACGCTGGTGGGAGGCAACAGCAGTCTGCAGATGATGTACCAGTGTCTATTGTATTCACACCTGTTCAACAGTCCCGATTTTCAATCCTGGTATCAGGAAGCAGGAACCGGCAAGGTCAAATTCCTTTGTCCGGTACCGGGCTATGACCGGCACTTCGCAGTATGTGAGGCTTTGGGCATTGACATGATCCCGGTAACCATGGACGCCAGCGGCCCGGATATGGACCGCGTTGAAGCACTGGTGAAATCTGATCCACTGATCAAGGGAATCTGGTGTGTTCCCATGTATTCCAATCCTGGCGGTGTTGTTTATGCGGATGAGACCGTAGATCGGCTGGCCAGACTGGGAAAACTGGCTGGAAAGAATTTCCTCGTCATGTGGGACAACGCCTACGCTGTGCACCATCTGGT
>JBBDXV010000419.1:0-2050 GCA_040902165.1 Pseudohongiellaceae bacterium | reverse complement strand
GTCACCATAGATGCATTGATGCAACGTCATCGCCAGATATTGAAGCCCAAATTTGATCTGGTGCTTCAACACCTGGAAAATGCCTTTGCCGGGCGCACGGTAGACGGACAGGCATTGGGGAGCTGGACGAAACCGCAGGGAGGCTACTTTATTTTATTTGATACCCAGCAAGGGCTGGCAGGCGAGGTGGTGAAATTGTGCGCGGCCGCCGGCGTGAAACTGACACCGGCAGGATCGACCTGGCCGTACGGGAAGGATCCCGGTAACAGCAATATCCGACTGGCACCGTCATTCCCGCAGTTGAAGGAAATTGACGGTGCAATGGGAGTGTTTACCCTGTGTGTGGAAATTGCGACCCTGGAACGCGCTCTGGAAAACTGAGGATCAGGATTCTGAGGACTTGCTGTCGATTTTGCCGCTGCCAATAATCGACATCGGGAACGGCATGACGTTGTCGCCGCTGGATATCTTGGCACTGCCACCTTTCTCGACTTCGTCGATGCGGATAATCGCCTGCATCGGTATGAAGCTGCGCTTGACGCCGCTGAACTCAGTCTTCAGTTTCTCTTCGCCGGGATCGACCACCAGTTGCGAGCGTTCATCGAATACGAAATCTTCCACTTCGATGAAGCCATACAGTTCGCTTTGAAATACCTGTTTGACAAAAATCTCGTAGACCTTGCCCTTGTTAAGAAAGGTTATCTTGTAAATTTCGGCTGATTTTCCCATTAAATCAATCTCTTAGGAATGGTAGGCTGAACGTCTTAAAGCGGCAATGGAGAGTTACCCCGAAGGGTGGTCGCTAGGTTAACCCTAATATCTGGTTAATGCGATGCTTTTCAAGACCGCAGCGGAAATATCCCGACTGCGAAGACATGCTGTTATAATCCTGCGCCTTGATCGCGGCCATTTTGATTTTCAATCTGCGAAGTGACTACAACCATGTCCAACCTAACCGCCAAAAAAGTCTTTATCAAGACCCACGGCTGCCAGATGAACGAATACGATTCGGCGCGCATGCTTGACCTGCTCCGTGAATCCCATGCTGTCACCCTGGTGGATTCGCCGGAACAGGCTGATTTGCTACTGCTTAATACCTGTTCGATCAGGGAAAAAGCGCAGGAAAAAGTATTTCATCAACTGGGACGCTGGCGCGCACTGAAACTGGCCAACCCTGATATCAAGATTGCCGTTGGCGGATGCGTGGCCAGCCAGGAAGGTGCTGCGATCGGAAAGCGGGCACCTTATGTGGATGTAGTATTTGGCCCGCAAACCCTGCACAAGCTTCCGGAAATGCTGGATGCTGCGACCGGCAGTTCACCCGTCGTGGATATCAGTTTTCCCGAAATCGAAAAGTTTGACCATCTGCCACAGCCGGAAGTGACCGGCTGCCAGGCATATATGACCGTAATGGAGGGTTGCAGCAAGTACTGTAGTTTCTGTGTTGTGCCCTATACCCGCGGCGAGGAAGTGAGCCGTCCCCTGGACGACGTCCTGGCTGAGGCAGTTCATCTGGCATCACGCGGTGTCAGAGAAATCAATCTGCTGGGACAGAACGTCAATGCTTACCGTGGTCGACGACATGACGGCAATACTGCTGATCTTGCCCTGCTGATCAATTTCATTGCCAGTATCGACGGCATCGACCGGATACGTTTCACCACCTCGCATCCCCTGGAATTTGGTCCCAGTCTGGTCAACGCCTATGCCCAGGTACCGGAGTTGGTGGACCACTTGCACCTGCCGGTACAGAGTGGTTCCGATCGCATCCTGGCGGCCATGAAACGCGGTCACACGGCGCTTGAATACAAGTCGATTATTCGTCGGGTGCGCGCGGTTCGTCCCGATATCAGCCTGTCGTCGGATTTCATTGTCGGTTTTCCTGGCGAAACCGACCGGGATTTCGATGACACCATGAACCTGATACGGGAAATCGGTTTCGACACTTCGTTCAGTTTTATCTACAGCTCGCGACCGGGGACGCCAGCGGCCGAATTGAAAGACGGCACACCTGAGCAGGTCAAGAAACACCGGCTGGCAACCTTGCAAT
>JBBDXV010000418.1:0-1995 GCA_040902165.1 Pseudohongiellaceae bacterium | reverse complement strand
GCATAGACTGGTGAGCGATTACCGGTCGGCACGCTGGTGGTGCCTTGTTCATTCTGCGGTGTAGAAACACAGGCATTCAATCCAAGCGCCAGCGTGGCCAAAAGCACGGCTGCCCTTAGCGGTTTTACTTTGAATTGTTCCTTCACATTAAACGCTCCACGATGAACACTCCGATTCTAGAATTCCACAGTGTTCATGCTGAACACAGCTGAAAGCATGGTGATAGTGATGCCACCTACCGCGATGGCGAGAAAGATGATTAACACGGGTTGCAACGCAGCCACCATACGGGATGTCTGATTTCGCACATAGGTATCAAAGGTGGCAGCGGATTTGAGCAAAATGCCGGCGGTGCGCCCGGATTCCTCTCCGACCGCCACCAGCTGATGCAACAGGGTAGGGAACTGCCCGGTTTTTTCCAGCGAAATTCCCAGGCCGGCACCGCCACGCACATCCTCTTCCACCTGTTGCAGATGACGCGTAATGACCGAGTTTTGAATTACCTCGCGGGAAATACGCAGGGCCCGGATCAACGGAATTCCGGCACCTAACAATGAACCCAGGGTTCTGGAGAACACGGCACATTCGCGATAGAGGATCAAGGTGCCGAACATCGGCAGCGACAGAAGAAATTGATCCTTTTTCAATTTGCTGCCGGGTTCCCGGTCAAGCCATCGCCACCCGACTATTACAAGTACGGCAAAAATGACAATCAGGTACCCATAACTCTTCAGACCAGCGCTCAGGGACAGCAGGAACTGTGCCGAGGGCGGAATCTCGGTACCGGCATCTTCAAACATGACAGCAAACTGAGGGATAACAAAAACCAGCAACAGGGCCACGGAAATGATGCCCACCGCGAGCAGCACGATGGGATAGATCATCGCTGAAATAATTGCCTGTCTGTTGTGGGCGCTGGATTCCAGAAACTCCGCGAGATCCGGCAGCAACTGGTGCAGAATGCCGCCTTCCTCACCAGCCCGCACGATATTGATATACATCCTGGAAAAAACTTCCGGATTGGCTTCCATCGCTTCCGCCAGACTCTTTCCTTCTTTGACCTCGCGACGCATGTTGATTACCAGCTGCTGCATCGCCGCTGATTCGGTGATCCCTTCCAGCAGGCGCAGCGCCTTGTCGATGGGCACTCTGGCTTCGACCAGGGTGCAAAGTCCATTGGTGAAATCAACCAGATCCCGGTGCCGGATTTTTTTGCTGCGACTGCGGCTGTCCTCGGACCGGGTTTGTTGCAGCTTCACCGGTACGAGCTTGCGTCCTTGCAGAATCTTTACCGCCTCGCGTTCTGATTCCGCATTGAGCTGGCCGCTCTGGACCTTGCCGCTGGCATCATAAGCCTGGTAACGAAAATGCAGTGAACTCATATCGCCCTCGTAACCCGAACAACTTCTTCCGGAGTGGTCAACCCGGCCTTGAGTTTTTCCAGTGCATCCTGCCTGAGCGTCCGCATTCCTTCCTTTATTGCCTGCTCGCGGATTACGTTGGCATCTGCCCCGCTGGCGATATGATGTCTTATCGCATCGGACATGATCAGCAATTCGTAAAGACCTATACGGCCACGATAGCCGGTTCCGCCGCAGCGATCACAGCCGCTGCCGCGATTCACCTGCGGGCAGAATTCAGCGCTTATTTCCAGTACATTGGCTTCATCGGGAGTGAGCTGATGTACAGAAGAACAATCCGTGCAGACACGCCGAACCAGTCTTTGCGCCTGAATCGCCAGCAAGCTTGAGCTGATCAGATAACCTTCAACTCCCATATCCTGCAGACGGGTCACAGCCCCGGCTGCGTCATTGGTATGCAATGTGGAAAAAACCAGATGGCCGGTGAGCGCGGACTCGATGGCGATTTCTGCGGTTTCATGGTCGCGGATTTCTCCCACCATCAATATATCCGGGTCCTGGCGTACGATGGATCGAAGTCCGGCGGCAAAACTCAGCCCGATACTCGCATTTGCCTGTATCTGGGTGATGCCTT
>JBBDXV010000417.1:0-1998 GCA_040902165.1 Pseudohongiellaceae bacterium | reverse complement strand
CAGGGATTCATCGCGCCGAGAAACTGAAATCTTGCAGGGAATTTCAATCGGTAGTTGGCGCGACTCAAAGTGATGCTGCCGGATTCCAGCGGTTCGCGCAGCACTTCGAGAACCTGACGATTGAACTCGGGTAATTCGTCGAGAAACAATACGCCGTGATGCGCGAGACTTATTTCGCCGGGTTTGACTTTGCCACCACCACCAACCAGCGCAATACTGCTGGCCGTATGATGCGGCGCACGAAATGGCGGCATATCCCAACTGGAGGGATCAATGCTGTGGCCGGCCACTGACTTTACTGCCGCCAGTTCCAGCGCCTGTTGTTCACCGAGGCGCGGCAATAGCGAAACCAGACTGTTTGCCAGCAGTGTCTTGCCGGTACCCGGCGGACCTATCATCAACAAATTATGCTGACCTGCTGCCGCAATCTGCAGGGCGCGTTTGGCCTGAGCCTGTCCTCTGATGATGCCGCTGACTGATTCTTCAGCGACCTGCGAGGTGGTTTGCAGATCAGGCAGCCGGCAGGACTCCAGTGCCTGATCATTGATCAGACTGGAACAGATTTGCAGCAGATGACCCGCATGAAACGTCGTTGCATCTTTTACCAGCGCTGCTTCATGACTGTTGCTACTGGGCAGTATCAGCTGTCTGCCGGTTTGTCTGATCTGAACTGCAGCGGGTAGCACTCCGTGGATGCCGCGAATTTCACCACCGAGCGCGAGTTCACCGAGAAATTCATAGCGCTGCAGACGTTCTGCCGGTATCTGTTCGGAGGCAGCCAGAATACTCAGCGCAATCGCAAGATCATAGCGACCGCCGATCTTCGGCAGGTCCGCCGGTGCCAGATTGATCGTGATGCGCCGGGCCGGAAATTCCAGCCCGGAGTTGATAATGGCACAGCGTACTCTTTCCTTGCTTTCCCGCACTGCCGTTTCCAGCATGCCAACAATAGATAGAGACGGCAGTCCGTTGGACAGATGCGTCTCAACTGTCACCAGCGGAGCATCCACCCCGATCAGCGCGCGGGAATAAACTGTAGCGAGAGCCATGAAAACCAATCCTTGTTTTCAATCCATGTGTATGTCTTCTAATAGCTCATATTGAACCTGAAAGCCAAACATCGGAGAAAATAGCAGCCATAAAAAAGGCTGCACGAGGCAGCCTTTTAAGAGGTAGGGACACTTATAACTTAATAACTTAAGGTTTTTCCCCGATCACAATATTTACAAAGTCTCTCAGATTGTCATGGTTGCTTAAGTTATTAAGTTATAAGTGTCCCTACCTCTCTGCCTCGAATTATTCCTGGCTCTTGGCGTACATGAATTCAACTACTGCTTTCAGGTCATCATCGGTGCAATTGAAGCACAGACCCTTGGCCGGCATCGAATTCAAACCATTGATGACATTTACCATGACTGCATCAATACCTTTTTCCATACGGGTATTCCAGGCTGCAGCGTCATCGGGTTTGGGGGCATTGGCTACGCCGGCGTTATGACAGGCGGCGCAGGTTGCAGCAAAAGTTGTTTCGACGTTGAAGCCGTCGCTAACGGCGGCAAGTTGCAACGGCGCGGCGCTCTGACTATCTGCATAGATTGATCCGGTAGCCAGCAGGCCTGTGACGAGCATACAGGCCTTCACCAATTGAAAGCGGGAAACAGCATTACGATTTAACACATTCAACTCCTCATACTTAGTAAAAATCGGTCATTCCAATCCCAGACCTAGTTCGGGTTCATTATGTATTCCATCAGCGAACGCATATCGCTTTCAGAACACGTCATACACATGCCTTTCGCCGGCATGGCATTCAATCCGTTCATCGCATTGGCAAGAACTGTGTCCATGCCTTTTGCCATTCTTGCTTCCCAGGCGGCGCTGTCGCCAGTCATGGGAGCTCCTGCAGCGCCTGTGCTGTGACAGGCGAAGCAAGTCATCTGATAAGTAGCTGCGACATCAAACGCTGCTGGTGTCACTACAGTTTCGGTCACCGCTGGT
>JBBDXV010000416.1:0-1999 GCA_040902165.1 Pseudohongiellaceae bacterium | reverse complement strand
CCCTTCATTGGCCCTTTCATTGCCCCGATGCCGCAACCGGTCGCAATATCCAGACCGCGCAGTCCAAGCTGGTAACCAACTTCCTTGGAGTACTCGTATTCGAGCCGGTTGATAGAATGGCCGCCCCAGCACACCACCAGATTTGGCGCGCGATTCGGTTTTACGATACCGGCATTGCGCAGTATACGGAATACAGCGTCAGTGATGCCGGGACCATTGGTAATATCAAACCCGCCGACACTAATGATCTTGTCTCTGGTGTAGACAATATCCCGCAATGTAGCAAACAGATGTTCCTGGATACCTGTTATCAGCTTGCCGTCGACGAAAGCAGATGCCGGCGCATTCTTGAGAAGCAGTTTGATGCCGCGGGATTCCGGCACAATCTCGATACTGAAATCTCGATACAGTTCGAGCATTTCGGTAGCATCGTCGGTTTCATTACCGGTGTTCAAAACTGCCAGAGCGCATTCCCGAAAAGTGCGAAAAACCTCTTCATTGGTTTCCATTGCTGCCTGGATTTCCCGGTGGGAAAGCAGATTCAGACTTATGGAAGGTCTGACATTGCACTCTTTGATTTTGTCCAATGTTTCCGCCCTGATGTAAATGGTCAAATTTCCGGGATTTGTGAATTGCGTGCCGAGGCGCATTTTACAGTTACTTTTCTGTCGATTGAGCGCCTTGATTCGCTGCTGAATACTGCTGACGAATCAAAACCCTGATATGCATCAATATCATTTCACGACAGCGAGATAATCTTTGTCTGCATATTTTTATTCGACCGGGAGGAATTATCCGTATGGCTCAGCATACTCAACAAGTTCAACGCGCCAGATTGATGCCGGTAGCAGTGACAATTTTTGCCTGTTATGTCTGCATAGTTGTCGGTGCTTACCTGATAGCCAAATTATTCTAGTCTGCTGCGTACTCAATAAAAAAAGGGCAGACCGATTGTCTGCCCTTTTTTGTGTTTTCTGACTGATTATTTCAATCAGCCGGAATCAGGCGGAGATAGCGCGCCTTACCAGATTTTGCATCAGTGGTACTTTGAAGCCGTTGTGCGCCAGTACTCTTGCGCCGTCAGTAGCCATCGCAGCAACCGATTCTGCAGTTGCCGCGTTCTTGGCTTGGCCTCGAATTGCGTTCTCTACATTGGTTACACGGCGAGGTTTGCATTCCACCGCGCCACAAACAATGCGCGCATCCTCAATCGTACCGCCACTGACCTTGAACGCAGCCGCTATATTCACCAGCGGGAAATCCCAGACATTACGATCAGCGACTTTCTCAAAATAGAAAGTTGCATTGGCCCAGGTGGCTGGAATCCGTACTGCGGTCAGAATTTCACCTGTTCGCAATGCCGTCGTATGTTCAATGTCTACTGCCGGCCCGACAAAATAATCCTGGGCTGATACAGTGCGTTCACCGCGACTGCTGCGGATTACCATGGTGGCATCCAGCGCAACCAGTGCCGGTGCGGTGTCCGAAGGATTGGCTGCAACGCAGCGACTGCCGCCGAACAAAGCGTGGTCGCGATTCATACCTTGCGGGGTATCCGCATAGCAAAGATTGCCGCCCGCTCGGTAACAGGAAAGTCCGCGCCGGTAATACCAGCAACGCACATCCTGGGAAACATTGCCACCAAGGGTGCCGATATTGCGAATTTGCGGACTGGCGACCTTTCCTGCAGCATCAGCTAACAGGGAATAGCGGTCGCGAATCAGCGCATTGCTGGCGACTTCAGTAAGGGTGGTAAGTGCACCAATTTCGATGCCGTCTCCGGTTTCCCGGATTCCTCGCAGTGCTTCAATACCACTGAGGTCAATTAAAGCGTCCACAGATTTGGCGCGGTCCTTCAACCAGCCATAGGTATCCTGACCGCCGCCTACCAACCAACCTCTTTCCGCCAGTCGGTCAGCGAGTGCAAGCGCATCCTCTACCTGCACCGGCTGGTAGAGTTCCATATTTGGCATAACGTCATGTGATGGCATAGTTAACC
>JBBDXV010000415.1:0-2000 GCA_040902165.1 Pseudohongiellaceae bacterium | reverse complement strand
TGACCGGCGCACCCTGATGATGACTGAAGTAATGCCGGCCCACCTGACCACTGTTATTACCCAGGCCGGCAGGATAGGCAGCCGATTTCGACAACAGCAACAGCCGGGAATTCTCATACGTATAACTGGCCAGCAGCACGACCTCAGCCGGCTGGAAATAAAACTCATTGCCGCGCAGATACTCAACCCCGGTCACCCGGCCGCTGCGGCTGGAGACGATCCTGGTAACCCGCGCGTGAGTCACGACCTCAAGATTACCCGTAGCCATCGCCTTGGGAATAGTAGAGAACGCGGTGGAGCTTTTAGCCTCCACATGGCAACCGCCTTTGTTGCAGAATCCGTGATACATGCAGGGCGCACGACCATCATAGGGCTCGGATAATATCGCCGCCGGTCCCTGAAACGGATTCCAGCCAAGCTTGCGTGCCGCGTCACCCATCATTTCGGTAAACGGGGAACCGCGCAACGGTCGCATGGGATATTCACGACTGCGTGGGCCTTCAAAGATATTGCCTGCCGGGTCCCGGCTGCCATTGATATTGCCGGCCTTGCCGGATACACCGACGACGTATTCCACCTTGTCATAAAATGGTTCCAGCTCCGCGTAACCGAAAGGCCAGTCTTCGACGGTCGTATCAGACGGCAGGCGGTTGCGCCCATATCGACGGACAGTTTCACTCACAACCTGGAAATCCCAGGGATTAAGGCGCCAGCTTTGCGCCCAATAATGCATGGTTGTACCGCCCACTGCATTCATCATTGGGTGACCACCCTGCACTGCCGTCGTATTTTCGTAGGCGCGAACGGTGGGCGCTTCGGTGGCACACTTCTGTGATGACTGCGGCCAATTGCGATAATTGTTGCGGATTTCATCCGGTGCAAAATCCCGATTGGTCAGCCAACCGCCGGCTTCGATTCCAATCACCTTGAGTCCGGATTCACACAGCGGCAGCACGGCTACGCCTCCGGCAGCGCCGAGGCCAATTACCACCACATCGGTTGCGGGCAGATTAATTGCCATGATTGCCGCCTCCGTTGCCATTCACAATGGTCTTGGTAAATGCGGGCAGGTCATAGGCTGACTGATGATTTGGCGCCAGACCCGCACCCATCGCCACATCCGTTTCAGACACTGCGACCCGGACGCCGGGGTAACGCAGCATGTCCCAGCCGACAAAACCGCGATTGCCACCGTAATAGGGATCGCAGAACGTTCCATCTATGGTGTGGTTGCGTACCATGCCGAAGAATCCGGCACCGCTGGGACGAAAGCCGGGAACCTGATCCGCCTGTACGGCAGTGAGAACGGCATCCTGCACAGCGCTGTCCAGCAGGTGAAAGCGACTGCCATGTTGTTTGACTGAATATTCGTCAAGTGCCGAGAGCCCGATCAGATACAGTTCTCGACTGGTCAGATTGTCTGCCGCCAGTGAACAGTCTATGTAGTGAGCGGCGCGGGCTTCTCTGGCACCGGGACCGTTTTCGTCGGACGGCAGAATGCGATCCACGATTGCTTCCAGCGTCTCAGCTTCTGCAGCCGTCAGAGTTTCAAGTGCTTCGCGCACGGGAATTGTTTGTGGTGTCGTGTCTACTGTTTGTTGCGCTAATACGCCACTGGCATTGCCGGCCAGCACGGTACCGAGCAGGCCGGCACCTTTGAGCAGATTACGTCGCGAGGGATCTAGAGGCTGATTGGTTTTGTTTTTGTCGGGCATGGGAGCCTCCTGTGGCAATTCTGGAGGCTGTTGAGGTTAGCAAATACCCGGGGCACTGTATATGAAACGGAATCAGCCCATAATGTCTCAGTATGAAATTTCACTGATGCTTGATCGAAAGAAACAAACCGCAGTGATCGGCACCGGGCGGCAGGCGGTGGCTCGCTGATCATCGCAAGAAAACTGAGCAATAGGCATCGGGTGGCGGGCGGTGGCTCGCTGACCATCGCAAGAAACTGAGCGACAGGCACCGGGTGGTATGAGGTGCTGCAGCAGACCGCGCCC
>JBBDXV010000414.1:0-2004 GCA_040902165.1 Pseudohongiellaceae bacterium | reverse complement strand
GCGCCGCAGGGCTGGCGTCCGTTATTGGAACCGGCCGAGCTGGCGACCTTGCTGCAACAAGCTCCGGAGATTCGGGTGCTGCAGGTCACCGGCAACTTCGCCAGGGGTCATCTGCCCGGCGCGGTGGAAAGTTCCTATGCGAGCTGGCGCGGCCCCATCGAGAATCCCGGTGCACTGCCGGACCTTTCGACATTGACGCAACTGGTTCAGAACCTGGGGATAGAAGTGTCGACGCCGGTAGTGGTTGTGCATGCCGGGTCGACGCCCGCTGATATGGGTTCTGCCACGCGCGTGTACTGGACGCTTAAATCGCTGGGTGTTATGGACGTCGCCGTCATCAATGGTGGACTGCAGGCCTGGCGTGATCAGGGCCTGCCACTCAGTACTGAATCGGCAGAAGTGTTCCCGTCGGATTTTATGCCGCGCTGGAATGAACAGTGGCGCGTCACCACCGCAGAAGTAGAAGCACTGGTTGAATCTGGTGAGGCGCGGCTCATTGACTCTCGTCCGCCGGCGTTTTTCCAGGGACTGCAGTCCTCGTTTGGGCGACCCGGCACTATTAAAGGTGCGTCCAACCTGACCTATGAGTCCTGGTTTGACGGCGACAGACTCAGGACCGTGGACGAATTGCGTGCCATCTATGCCGCTCATGGGTCGATCGAATCGCCAATTACAGTGAATTTCTGCAATACCGGGCACTGGTCATCCATCAGCTGGTTTGTCATGAGTGAATTATTGCAGGTCAGCAATACCCGGCTGTATGCGGAAAGTATCGCTGAATGGAGTCAGCGTTACCGGCCGATGGACAACCAGCCGGGCCGTTTGAGCATCTACGGAAAATTGACACGGGACTGGCTGCAAAGCCTGATCAACCGCGACTCATGACCAGCTCATCCGATTATCTCCTGCGTCGTGCCGGGCTGGTTCTGCTGGCCTTGTTCCTGCTCTTCGCGACATTTTCCATGGCCGGCCCGCGCTCGGCTTTTTTGCTGTGTATCGGTCTGGGTCTGGGGCTGGTGCTCGAAGGGCTACGGTTCGGATTTGCCGGTCCCTGGCGGGTCATGGTGACAGACCGGGATTGTCGCGGACTGCTGGCGCAGTTTCTGGCTATTGGTCTTGCTGCCTGTTTTGCATTCCCGTTGCTGGCTGCGAATCCCGAGGAGCTCAGTGCTGCGCTGGCACCGGTTGGCTGGAGCATGGTGGCCTTTGCGTTTGTATTCGGCATGGCCATGCAAGCCGTCATCGGTTGCGGTTCCGGCACCCTGGTCAACGCCGGCAGTGGCAATCTGATTGCACTGGCAGCCATGCCAGGATTTGTCGCGGGCAGTTTCCTCGGGTCCCTGCATCTAAACTGGTGGACCGGACTGGGTAGCCTGCCCGCCTATTCGCTGCAGGGATTATTCGGTTCCGGATCGGGGCTGGGAGTCACCTTGGTAGGACTGGCAATATTGGGCGGTGTTGGAATCTGGCGTGCAGTACCTGGCAAGCGCCGGCCCCCGACTCGACTGTTAGTCGCGGCAGTTCTGCTGGCCGGATTAAGTATTCTGAATCTGGTGGTCGCCGGACAGGCCTGGGGTGTGGTCTATGGTCTGGGACTGTGGGGGACCAAACTTGCGAGTGTCGCAGGTTTTGACGCCTTGCAGACCGTCTATTGGTCCACTACCGCCAATGCGGAACGTTTGCAGCAAAGTGTGCTTACCGATGTCACCTCCCTGACCAATATCGGTCTGATTGCCGGTGCCTTTCTGGTGATGCGCTGGCGCCGACAAGCCGACCCGCAAGTGGGCGCGATGACCGGCGGCAGCTGGGTTGCGGTCGCTATCGCGGGACTGGTCCTCGGTTATAGCGCGCGCATCGCCCTGGGCTGTAATGTGGGGGCGTTTTTCAGCGGGGTGTCTACCGGCAGTCTCCATGGTTGGGCCTGGTTTATCGCTGCCTTTGCCGGTTCCACCTTGGGTGTCAGACTGAGGCCGCTGTTGATTCGACCATTACCCGGACAGAAGG
>JBBDXV010000413.1:0-2005 GCA_040902165.1 Pseudohongiellaceae bacterium | reverse complement strand
GCGCTATTGAATGCAGAACTCAGCACATCCTTGACCACCTGCTCCGGCAGCGCAGAACTGTCAACGATCATCGCGTTCTGTCCGCCGGTTTCGGCTATCAACGGCAGAATCGGTCCTGCCCGTGCCGCCAGCGACCGGTTGATATGAGTGGCAACCTCTACCGACCCGGTGAATACGACTCCATCTGTATCGCGATGTCTTACCAGCGCTGCTCCGGTTTCACCAGCACCGGTGACCACCTGCAACGTGTTGGCTGGAATGCCTGCCCGCAACGCGAGCTCTGCAATCAATTGTGCGACCAGTGGCGTTTGTTCGGCTGGCTTGGCCACTACCGCATTTCCCGTTACCAGTGCGGCTGCCACCTGTCCGGTGAAAATCGCCACCGGAAAATTCCAGGGACTGATGCAGACAAAAACGCCTCTCGGTTCATAGCTTAACTGGTTACGCTCACCAATTGGCCCCGGCAGTATCTCTGCATTGGCAAAAGTGTCCATCTGATCCGCGTAGTAACGGCAGAAGTCCACGGCTTCGCGCACTTCGGCGATCGCGTCCTCGATGGTCTTGCCCGCCTCGGCGATCAACAGGGCAATGAGTTCAATCCGGTTTGATTCCAGATGCTCTGCCAGGTTACGTAGCAGTCGGGCGCGAGCGCTGCCATGCAATGCAGCCCAGTGAGTCGCAGCGACACGTGCCTGTGCCATAACACGATCGATAGTTGTCGCGTCTGTCAGTTCGACATGCCCTATCAATCTGCCATCTATCGGCGAGCGAACTTGCTGCGAACCGGCGCCCCACCGATGGTCACGATAGTCAGCAAGCGCCTTCACCAGAAAGTCGCGATGCAGTGAATGTCTGGGATCTAGTCCCGCAGAGTTCTTGCGTGACAAATAGAGTTCAGGGGGACGGTGTAGTGTCTTCACGCCAGAGGCGGCGACCTCGATGGGGTGACGCGACAATTCTTCTGCGGGAATCGTACTGGCCAGCTGATTGACAAAAGAACTGTTGGCGGAATTTTCCAGCAGGCGGCGAATAAGATAGGGCAATAATTCCTTCTGTTGTCCGATGGGTGCATAGATGCAGCAGGAAATATCCGGGTCTTCATCCAGCAGACAATCGTAGAGGATGGAACCCATACCGTGCAGTCGCTGGAATTCGAACATGGATTCCCTGCCTTCGGTCCAGTACAGCAGGCTCGCGACAGTCTGCACATTGTGGGTGGCGAACTGCGGATACAAATTGTCAGCATGTTTGATGAGGTACTTTGCACAGGCCAGATAAGAGATGTCGGTATGAGACTTTTTGGTAAAAACCGGGAAGTCGGACAGGCCCATCATCTGCGCCAATTTGATTTCCGTGTCCCAGTAGGCGCCCTTGACAAGTCGTACACAAATTCTCTGACTCTGCTCACGCGCCAGCTCCGACAAATACTCGAGCACCGCCATTGCACGCTTTGAATATGCCTGAACCGCCAGGCCGAGCTTGTCAAAGCCTTTGCCATTGCCGTCGACAATGAGCTTCGCAAAAATCCGCAGAGACAATTCCAGCCGATTGGCTTCCTCGGCATCGATAGTGATCTGGGTATTCTGTTCCCGGGCAATGCCAATCAATTGATTGAGAGCCGGGTACAACTCGGCAAGTACTCTTTCACTCTGGAGTACATCGTAACGTGGGTGCAGGGCGGACAGCTTGATGGATACGGCGGCATTCGGAAAACCACCGGCGAACAAGATGGCTTTCTTGTAGGCTTCGAAGAAATTTTTCGCATCCTGCACTGTCAGCGCCGCCTCCCCCAGCATGTCAAAGGAGTAACGATATTTACGGCGTTCCTTTTTGATCTTTTTGCGTGCTTCGTCCAGAGTCTCGCCCAGCACGAAGTGATCGCTGAACAAGCCCATACCCATTTCCAGCGCGACTCGAATCGTCGGTTCGCCGAGTTTGCGAATCACACTGGAAAGAAACGGAATCTCATCAGATTCCAGCACCGTTGAAGTGAACAGCAGCGCGC
>JBBDXV010000412.1:0-2010 GCA_040902165.1 Pseudohongiellaceae bacterium | reverse complement strand
GTTCTGGGGTCTTTCAGAAAATCATTGCTTACTACATGCTTGCCGCTGGCCAAAGACAGTGCTGTGGGACCGCCTCCGGTTTTTTGACCGGTATCAACGGTGATAAAAAGCTGGTCTATATAACCCTGGTCCTTGCCGGCCCTTGCCACCGGCTTCACGATACCTTGCTCATCCACCAGGCCCAGCCAACAAAAAAGAAAGCCACCTTCGTTTACCGCAATTCGACAGATTCCATCGAACAGGACCTTTCGATCACTGGCATGCATGATCAGTTTATTGGTATTGGAAAGCTGGGCGAACAATTTGTTCAGGCGCAGGATCTCATTCGTGCTGCGGTGCAAGCGGGTAACGTCCTGTACCAGTGACAGCAATACCGTCTTGCCCTCCAGTTCAATCGGCCCGGAGTAGACATCCACGTCCCTTATTTCGCCATGCGCGCGACGATGGCGGTAGTGAAATACTGATTGATCGCGACTCAGTGCATCGGCCATATCCGCCTGTATTTTCTGCGTGCCCTGGGTATCGATTTCGGACAGGGGTTTGCCTCTGAGCTTATTCATTGACCAGCCGTAATACTTTTCGGCGGCCTTGCTGGCGTCCAGAATCCGACCGCTGACGGGATCGATTACCAGCATCACGGCAAGATGATTGTCCAACAGGGCCCGGTAGCGCCTGGATTCCCTTAATTGAATACGGCGGAGCAGAGCCGCCAGGGTTGAGGCAGTGAGAATAACGAATCCCCAGCCTTTGACCATGCTGACGTATTGGAGATTTGCCGCATTTGGAAACAATGTGAAAAGTAACCAGTCACTGAACGAGATATACAGCAGTGATATCAGTGCGTAGCCACCTGCGATCTTGAGAATCTGCTTCACAGGCATAGTGGGTAGCCTGAATTGGTTTAACAACATATCAGGGAGGGAAATCCGGAACACCCCCGATTATGACGAAATCCGTCTGAAATACTATAGCTGGAAGGAATTTCACCAGTGGCTAAGTTTGAATTTTCGATGGTGCTTGAAGAAATAGAGAAAGCAGCATTGATTGGCACCGGGCATCGGGCAGTAAAAGCGTGGTAGTGACTGGTCAGTCGCGCGCTTTCACTACCCGGGATTCCCGAGCCAATCGCTAAAACGTGGTCTGTCCCCTATTAGCGCGGTACAAAGCGGGTAAGTCCCTGAATCGGGCCTACTTCACCGCCGTAGACGACGCCATTGCGATCTGCCGTTACCCCTTCGCCCATGGAACCTGTGCCACCCATGCCGGAAGCGCGTTCCGATTCGTGGGCCGGTACGAAATACATTACCTCTCCGGTACGTGCACTGCCGACCCGCAGACCCTTGTTCCAGCCGGGGTTGTAGTTGGGATCGGATTCCGAGTCGATCGCATACAGAACGTCGTTGGCATCGATATGCAATCCGCTGATACGGCTGAATTGATACCAGGTGTCCAGATGTTCACCGGTCTGGGAGAAGATCTGGATGCGTCGGTTGCCACGATCGGCGACGAACAGACGGCCCTGGGAATCCATTGCCAGAGAGTGAGGCGAGCGCAGCTGGCCGTCCTCGAAACCCCATTCACCGAAGCTGCCAAGATAAGTGCCATCTGGCGCCCATCGAGTAATGCGGCTCTTGGCATCAGGCGCGGGCGCATCCTGGAACTGGGCGCCATGCGTTTCACCGATGAAGATTGTGCCATCTGGCGCGATCAACACATCGTTGGGTTCGGTTAACGCATTGGGTGGATCTCCAGCCATACCAGGCGTGCCGATAGTCAGCAGCAGTTCTCCGGTCGGACTGAATTTCAACACCGTATGACCAAGATTCGTGGCATTGGGAAACTGCTGTAATTCCTGTGGTGTGGCACTGCGCGCATCGGCTACCCAGATATTGCCTTCGTGGTCGACGTCCATGCCGTGGGGCCAGGCGATCAAGCCCGCGCCAAGCGATGCCACAACGTTGCCGTTCTGATCAAGTTTGACGATCGGGTCAACGGTCGATCCTATACAAG
>JBBDXV010000411.1:0-13951 GCA_040902165.1 Pseudohongiellaceae bacterium | reverse complement strand
ACAATTCTTCCAGGGAAATAAAACTATAAGTCCATTGCGCGACCGAGTGTTTGATTCTGCCACGACTCTGGAACTCCGCTGCCATTTGTTGCGCCGCGTTTGCAGTCGCAGACAGCGCTGGCAACGCAGCAAGACCCAAAGCGCTGAGCGAGGTGCGGCGCAATAATTCACGCCGGTTGATTGACTGGCCCATCAGCGGCCTCCGGTTTGAAAGTAAGCGAGAAAAATACCAGTATAACCACGGCCAGTGACGCCGGCATTACCCAGAAAGCGAACGCACCTTCCAGCCAGCCTGCCATCGAAGAACCATCAAGCGCTATTCTGTTGCCCCACCAGCCAAGTACATAATTCCCGATCAACATGCCGGCCCCATAGGTGAGCAATGCAAACAAACCCTGGGCACTGGCACGAATCGGTTTGGGTGCCCTGCGATCAACATACAGTTGACCGGTCACAAAGAAGAAGTCATAACAGATTCCATGCAGGGCCACGGCAAAAATCAGCAGCGCGGCGGTTTCCGGAAAACTCGCAAACACAATATAACGCAAGGCCCAGGCGCCCATCGCAATTACCAGCATCCACTTCACCCCGAAACGCATGATGAAGAACGGTACCAACAGCATGAACAGCACTTCACTGATCTGTCCGATGGCCATAAATGAGGCGGATTGCTCACCGAATGCCATCGCGGCAATGAAGTCATTGGTGCGCGCATAGTAAAACGCCAGCGGAATGCTGATCAGAAAACTGCTTAATGCAAAAACCAGAAAATTGCGCTCCGCCATCAACTTGATGGCATCCAGACCCAGCGCCTTGCCAACATTGAAGGCCTGGCCTTTCGCTTGCGGTGGCGTGGCGGGCAAAGTCAAGCTATAGACACCATAGATCAAGGAGAAGATTGCCGCCATCTGCAAAGGGAGGTTGGTGATTTGCGCATTCTCTATCCCGGTCAATGTGCGCAGGAATGGGACATTGACCCAGCCAAGAATAGTTTGTGCCACAACGAATCCGGCCACAATCCAGCCAATCGTGCCCCACACACGAATGGCAGGGAATTGTTTGTCAGCATTGTCAATATTTGAAAACGCAATGGTATTTGCCAGCGCCAGTGTCGGCATATAAAGCATGAAGTAGGCAAACATTACCCAGATGAAGACACCCGGTTCACTGATGCCGGCGGCAATCCACAACAAAACGGCACCGGCGAGATGACAGCAGGCATTCACTCTCTCGGCATTGAAATACCGGTCTGCCAATAGACCTACAAACAACGGTGCCAGCAGCGCGGCCCAGTTATGGGTCGCATAGGCTTGCCCGATGATGATATTGATGCCGGATTCATCCTGGAACACTTCCAGCAGGTAGCTGCCCATGGTGACAAAGAATGCACCCCAGACAAAAAACTGTAGAAACATCATGAGACTGAGGCGGGAGATTACGAACTGATCCGACCGCATAGGGGATTTCCGTGCTATTTGGTTATTATTGGTCTGCACCTTACAATAGCCCCCGAACTGTAATAAATTCTCCTGACATTTGGAATCACTATTTCAACGAATATGAAGCAGATTCGGCTCGGCATGATCGGCGGTGGTACAGGTTCATTTATCGGGCCGATTCATCGCAAGGCTGCTGGACTGGATGGTCGATTTATTCTTCACGCAGGTGCTTTCAGCAGCGATGTCAATACCTCACAGGACACCGGCCGCGAACTGCATTTGCATCCCAGCCGGGTCTACCGCTCGTTCCAGGAGATGCTGCAACAGGAGGCCGCACTGCCTGTGGCACAACGTATTCAGGCTGTCGCGATTGTCACGCCCAATCACCTGCATGCCGAACCGGCGATCATGGCCATGGAACGTGGGATTCATGTCATCCTCGACAAGCCCATGTGCGTGTCACTGGCAGAGGCGCAAAAGTTAAAGACTGTCGCAGATCAGACCGGCTGCCTGCTGGCAGTGACACATACCTATGCCGGTTATCCATTGGTGAAGGAAGCGCGCCATCTGGTGAAATCTGGCAAGCTGGGAAAGATTCGCAAAATTTACATTGAATATCCGCAGGGCTGGCTGAGTACTTTTCTTGAAAGCAGCGGTCAAAAACAGGCGGCATGGCGTACTGATCCGCAACGCGCAGGCAAAGGCGGGTCGATTGGTGATATCGGCACCCATGCGGCGCATCTGGCCGAATATGTCAGTGGCTTGAAAATCACCCATGTCTGTGCCGCGTTGCATACCCAGGTAAGCGGTCGCCTGTTGGATGATGATGCCGCGGCGTTGCTGCGCTTCGAGCAGGGAGCCAGTGGTGTATTAATAGCTACGCAGGTTGCTGCGGGTGAGGAGAACAATTTGAAGATTCGCCTGTATGGCGAGTCCGGTGGCCTGGAATGGTCGCACAACGAGGCCAACTCCCTGCAGGTGAAAATGCTCGACCAGCCATTGCAGATTTATCGCAGCGGTAGCAGTTATCTTTCCCGGGTTGCCAGGGACAATTCACGATTGCCGGCAGGACATCCGGAAGGATTCATCGAAGCGCTGGCCAATGTCTACAACAATTTTGCCAATGCAGTGGATGCCAAAATCCATAACAGTTTCGATCCGGCCAAAGATTATGATTTTCCGTCTGTCGAAGACGGACTGCGCAGCATAGCTTTCATAGAGACAATGATCGCTTCAGCCAATGCCGCAGAAAAATGGACCAAAGTGGTAACCCGGTAAATCCCGAAAAAAGAGACAGCGCTGATGAAAACAATAAAAGGCCCCGGTATTTTTCTGGCCCAGTTCGCTGACGACAAGGCTCCGTTCAACAACATCGACAGCATCAGTGCATGGGCCGCATCACTGGGATACAAGGGGCTGCAGATCCCGACCTGGGACACGCGTCTGATCGATCTTGAATTGCTCGCCGGCAGCAAAACCTATGCGGACGAGTACCGGGGCAGAATCGAATCCTGCGGGCTTTCAATTACCGAATTGAGCACCCATCTGCAGGGTCAACTGGTGGCGGTTCATCCTGCCTATAATGACATGTTCGATGGCTTCGCCCCCGAAAATCTGCGCGGCAAACCCGCCGCGCGCACCGAGTGGGCTGTTAACCAATTAAAAATGGCGGCAACAGCCAGTCGCAATCTCGGTCTTGATGTGCACGCCTCGTTTCCCGGAGCGCTGTTGTGGCATACCGTCTATCCCTGGCCGCAACGGCCCGCCGGACTGGTTGAACAAGGTTTTGCCGAACTGGCACGGCGCTGGTTGCCCATTCTTAATGCGTTTGATGAGGTTGGTGTTGACGTTTGTTATGAAATTCATGCGGGCGAAGACCTGCACGACGGCGTATCCTACGAGCGTTTCCTGCAAGCGACCGGCAATCATCCGCGCGTGCGAATCCTTTTTGATCCGAGTCATTTCGTCCTGCAGCAAATGGACTACCTGCAGTTCATTGACATTTATCACGACAAGATTGGCATGTTTCATGTCAAAGATGCCGAGTTCAATCCCAGCGGTCGCAGTGGGGTTTACGGCGGTTATCAGGAATGGATTGACCGTCCCGGTCGGTTTCGGTCACTTGGTGATGGTCAGGTGGACTTCGTCGGCATCTTCAGCAAACTCACTCAATACGGTTATGCCGGTTGGGCGGTGCTGGAGTGGGAATGTTGCATCAAACATCCAGAGCAAGGAGCCGCCGAAGGAGCGGCCTTTATCGAGAACCATATTATTACCGTTACCGACAAGGCCTTCGATGATTTTGCCGGACAGAAAGCCGATGCAGGTCTGAATCGACGAATTCTGGGACTGGGAGAAAGTTGAAATGAGATTCGCGATGGCTGTCACCTGGAGTGGTTTGCTGCTATTCATTATGTCTCCTGCCCTTGCGCAGGACGAGGTAGAACATGAGGAAGAGGACAAGAGCGACTGGATCACCCTGTTCGATGGAAGCTCCACCGAACACTGGCGACAGTACGGCCTTGAAGGATTTCCGGCCAGTGGTTGGGTAATTGAAGAAGACGCGCTGGTGTATCGTCCAACGCAAAATCCGGGTGGCGTCTCTGGTGGCGATATCATCACCAGACAAAAATTCCAGGATTTCGAATTGCAACTGGAATGGCTGGTGGAAGAAAGTGCGAACAGCGGTATCTTCTATCACGTACTGGAACAGCCGGATCAGGCCATCTACTGGTCTGCACTGGAAATGCAGGTGCTGGATGACGAGAATCACCCCGACAGTTTTCTGGGCGTTAACGGCAATCGTCAGGCCGGATCTTTGTACGATTTGCTAGCCATCAATCCCAAAACCGTGAACCCCTATGGACAATGGAACCAGGTGCGTATCATTTCCGATGGTCCGGTGGTTGAACACTGGCTCAATGGCGAAATGGTACTGCGTTATGAGCGCTGGACGGCCGCATGGTTTGCGATGCTGCGCCAAAGTAAATTCAACACCCATAATGAATTCGGTGCCATGCGTAGCGGTCATATCGGTCTGCAGGATCATGGTGACGTGGTGAAGTTCCGTAATATCCGGATTCGTGAACTGCCCAGATAAATCCTATCAATAACTGCGCGGCAGTCCCAGCACATGTTCGGCGACGTAATTGAGGATCATCTCCTGCGAGATCGGTGCCAGCTTCATCAGCCGCGCTTCGCGCCAGTAACGTTCAACGTGATACTCCCGGGCGTAGCCATAACCGCCATGGGTCTGTACTGCGCAATCGGCGGCGAAGAATCCCGCTTCGGCCGCCAGCCACTTGGCCATATTCGCTTCGCGACCGCAGGGCAGTTCATTATCGATCAGCCAGGCGGCTTTGCGTATCATCAGTTCTGCCGCATCCAGTTCCGTCGCCGCTTCAGCCAATGGAAACGCAATCCCCTGGTTCTTGCCAATAGGTCGGTCAAATACTACCCGTTCGTTGGCGTAGTTCACCGCCCGGCGTAAAGCCACCCTGCCGATCCCCAGCGCTTCGGCTGCGATCAGAATACGTTCGGCGTTCAATCCATCCAGCAGATATTGAAATCCCCTGCCCTCGTCCCCTACCCGGTCTTCGATCGACACCGGCAGCTCGTCATATAACACTTCACAGGTGTGAACCGCATTGCGCCCAAGTTTGGCGATGGGATTGATAGTCACTTCCGGACGCTGCAGTTCTGCCAGCAACAGGGTCATGCCGTCGGTTCGCTTGCTGACTTTGTCCCGCGCGGTAGTCCGCACCAGCAACAGCACTCTTTGTGATTCGAGCGCCTTGGTGGTCCATACCTTGCGTCCTTTCACGAGGTAATGGTCACCCTTGCGCTGCGCAAACGTCTTGATCGCTGTAGTATCACTGCCGGCATCCGGCTCAGTGACTCCGAAAGCAACCTGCAGTTCGCCGCTGGCGACGGCAGGCAGATATTTTTGTTTCATGGCTTCACTGCCGTGCTTGACCACCGGATGCATACTGAACATGGACAGATGGATCGGTGTGGCCCCGTTCATGGCAGCACCACTGGCCGCAACTTCCTCAAGCACGATGGAAGCCTCCTGAATGCCGCGACCGGCACCGCCATAAATCTCCGGTATTGCTGTGCCTATCCAGCCGGCAGACGCCATCGCATTGAAGAAGTCATGTGGATAGCTGTATTCACGGTCATGCGCTTCCCAATACGCATCGGGAAAGTCCGCGCACAATTTGCGCACGGACTCGCGTATCAATCGCTGTTCTTCAGTTTCGGAAAATTCCATAATGGGCAGGAAAAAGAGTCCGTGTGAGTAATCGAAAAAGCAGTCTGGTTTATCTGTTGTCGTATTGTTTTATCAACGCCGCACGGGCCAGCAACGCCTCCGCGCGTTTCAGATGTGGCACATCCACCATCTCGCCATTGAACGCAAATGCCATTCGACCTTCAGCCTGATGGCTGGCGAATGCTTCCACCAATTCTCTGGCCCGACTGACTTCCTCGTCCGACGGTGAAAAGCTGCGATTGACCGTGTCAATCTGATCAGGGTGAATGGTGAGTTTGCCGCTGTATCCCATCGACGAGGTCAATTTACACTCTTGTTCCAGACCCTGGCGGTCGCGTATATCCACAAACGGACCATCGATGGCCTGTTTGCCGTTGGCGATCGCAGCCAGCAGACAAAGTGAACGTACGTAACGAAATACTTCCAGATAATTTCCCTGGTCATCCCGCTTTGCTTTTGCACCTAGAGCGTTCGAAAGATCTTCCGCCGCCCAGGCGACTCCTTCGATACGGGCATGATTCAGAGTGTGATTAAGATTGAAAACCGCAGCAGCCTCTTCGGTGCCGATCAACAACAGGGGTGTACTGCCGTGCACCCTGGCAAATTCCCGTTCCAGTGATGTCACCAACACATCCACCGCCATGACTCCGGCACTGTCGTGAATCTTCGGCAATACGATGCCATCGGGTGACACCGCCATGACTGCCTCGATATCCTCCCGGCCCCAGGGACTCTCAAGCGGATTGATACGAACCAGTTTCTCCTGCCCTTTCCATGCAGTCGACGCGAGCCACTCGCAAACGCGCTTTCTTGCATCTGCTTTATTCTCTGGTGTCACGGCATCTTCAAGATCAAGAATCAGCGAGTCTGCCGGCAGGCCGGTGGCCTTGATGAACATCTTTTCATTGCCACCGGGAACAAAATGCAGGGAGCGACGCAGGGATTTCATGATGGCTTCCTGAGCATCATGCCCTTCCTGAGACACTGACATACAACTTCATCCCGCTGGTTCAGGCCAATATGCTCAAACCAGACAATGCCACGATCGGTTTTGGTTTTTGATTCCCGCTTTTCGATGATCCGGGTGGTCACACGCAGGGTATCGCCGATAAACACCGGGTTGGGAAACTCGACCTTCTCCATGCCCAGATTGCCGAGAGTAGTTCCCAGGGTGGTATCGCCAACAGAAAGGCCAATTACCAGCCCCAGGGTAAACAGACTGTTGACCAGTATCTGCCCATGCATCGAACGCCGGGCAAATTCCGCATCGATATGCAGGGGCTGGGGATTGTGGGTCATCGTGCTGAACAGCAGATTGTCAGTCTCGGTGATCGTCCGGTGCGGCTGATGTTCAAACCGCATGCCGGGCTCCAGTTCTTCAAAGTACTTTCCCGCCATGATCGTCCGCCTTTCGTCACCAATACAGTGCGGTCATTTTAGTGGCAAGTTGCAGGCGCTTCCATTAAATTCTCGCTAGCTTTACAACCCATTCAAGGCGATTTATGGAACTGGATATTCAGCATCTGCAAAAATGGATCGGCAAGACTCAAGTTTTAACCGATTCCATGCCCCTGTTTCCGTTGCGCGCCCTGTCTGCCACCCTTGACTACAGACGGCTGGAGTTCACGCCCGGAGCAAGTATTCCACCGCTGTGGCACTGGCTTTATTTTCTGCCAACCGCTGCGCAAAACGAACTTTCAGAAGACGGTCATGCCCGCCGGGGCGGATTCCTGCCGCCTGTACCCTTGCCGCGGCGTATGTGGGCCGGCGGGCGACTTGAATTTGCAAGAGCATTGTCGGCCGGCGAAGTCGTCGAGCGTCGCTCGACCATCAGGAGCGTCAACAGCAAAGAAGGTCGCAGCGGCAGCCTGGTATTTGTTTGTGTGGCACATGAAATCTTTGACAGTCACGGTCTTGTACTGAGCGAGGAACATGACATTGTTTACCGGGAAAATGCCGGCGCTGCCGGCGCTCCTATGTCAACGGTAATTGCCGATCAACGAAAGGCGGATTTCAGCCGCAAAGTAAATGCCGATATAACCCTGCTGTTTCGCTACTCGGCGCTGACCTTCAACAGTCATCGCATTCATTACGATCATGATTATGCCACCCGGATCGAAGGCTATGGCGGTCTGGTAGTGCATGGTCCACTGCTCGCCACCCTGCTGATGGAAATGTTGCTGGAACAACTGGCCGGATGCAATGTTGTCAGGTTCAGCTTCAAGGCCCTGCATCCGGTTTTCGCCGGTCAGGATTTTTTCCTCAACGGATCATTACAGGACCGCACCGTTCAGTTATGGATCGTCGACCGGGCCGGGCGGCTGTGTATGGACGCGAACGCGGTAATTGACCCTGGTATTTCGAAGTCATCATGACTGCCAAACCCCCATTGGACGGTATCAGGGTAGTCGCGCTGGAGCATGCGATTGCGGCACCGCTGTGTACTCGTCAGCTGGCAGAACTGGGCGCGACAGTCGTCAAGATCGAGCGACGCGAAACCGGCGATTTCGCCAGAGCCTACGATCAGCGGGTAAAGGGCCAGTGTTCCCATTTTGTCTGGACCAATCGGGGCAAACAGAGTCTCAGTCTGGATTTGAAACATCCACTGGCAACAGAGGTACTGGCACGGTTGCTTAAAGACTGCGATGTGCTGGTGCAAAATCTTGCGCCCGGCGCCACTGCCAAGCTGGGCCTGGATTATGTTGCCCTGAAAACTGAATATCCACGGCTGATCGTCTGCGACATTTCCGGCTATGGCAGCAAAGGTCCCTATAAAGACCGTAAGGCTTATGATCTGCTGGTGCAAAGTGAAGCCGGTTTTCTGTCCGTCACCGGCACTGCCGATCAACCGGCCAAGGCCGGCATATCCATCGCCGATATCGCCGCCGCGATGCAGGCCTTCTCGGCAATTTTGGCCGCACTGATCCAGAGAGGCAAAACCGGCAGGGGCAGTCATATCGAGATTTCCCTGCTGGAGTCTATGGTGGAATGGATGGGCTACCCCCTGTATTACGCCTACGACGGCAACCCCCCACCGCTTCGCAGTGGTACTGATCATGCCAGTATCTATCCCTACGGGACTTTTTCCGCAGGTACGGATCAGCAGATCATGCTGGGCCTGCAGAATAAAAGAGAGTGGATGGATTTTTGCAGGATTGTATTGGGACAACCCCGGCTTGCGACAGACTCGCGGTTTGCCACTAACGTGCTGCGTACCGAAGCACGGGAAACCTTGAAAGCGATCATCGAGGATGTTTTCCGGCATATCAGCATACAGGAATTACAACAACGCCTTGAGAGTGCCCGGATTGCCTATGCCCGGGTGAATACGATGGCCGAGGTCTGGGCGCATCCACAACTGGAGGCCCTGCGACGACGGGTTGCGATCAATACGCCTGCGGGTAAAGTCGACGCATTCCTGCCACCAGGAAACAACGATTCCTATCCATTGCTAATGGGCGACGTGCCGGGTCTGGGTGAACATAATCGACAGGTGCTGCAAGACGCTGGATACAGTGCCGATGAGATTGAGCAGTTCAGCGCTGACAAGTTGATTTGATCCGGAGGGAGGTAGGGACACTTATTAGTTATTAAGTTAACGATCTTAGATTGATGAATTAGTCAGCGAACAAGCATCGTTAACTTAATAACTAATAAGTGTCCCTACCCCACTGGCCTGATCAGATCATATATATCTTCAGCTTTCAAAATACCTCCCGCACCAAATTCGATAGGTGGATCAACTAAATCCCTGGTAAGAAGACGAGAGCCGAAAGCACCTTCTTGTGCAATTACACTATTTCGATACATGTTAGCGACTACGAGTGCCATCCGGGTGAGAATGCTCGATTCGCCAACCTGGGCTCCCAGAATGATGGACACACCGTTCTGTTTTGCCATCTCTGCGATCTCCAGAGAGCGCAGAATGCCACCCATTTTTGAAATTCGCAGATTCGCTATCCAAGATGCTGGATCTGCAGAAATATCATTAAAGTCTGCAACACGCGTGAAACTTTCATCCAGGATTACTGGAATCCCCAAAGACTCCGCAATGATTTTACAGTCACTGAATTGACCTTTCTTCAATGGTTCTTCGATGGCAACAAATGGATAATCCAGGTTTTTAAAATACTCAATGGCCGCTCCGGCAGAAGACCAGATACTGTTGGCATCTGCCCTGACCGTCAAATCTGGTGTACCGTTATCCAGCAGATTTTTTCGATTTGCGTAATCCGTACCAGTGTCTCCGAATATCTTGATCTTGAAGTCAGTGAAACCAAACTCAAGGTACTGTTGAAATTGATCCCGAAATTGCGCGCTGTCCCTGCTCCCGATGATCGCCGAGTACTTGAAAACTCCGGATAGTTCCGGCAGTTCTAATATCGATTCCAATGATACGTCTGCTTCTCTAGCCAACAATCGTAACAAAGCAGATTCAACTGCACAGAATGCGGCCGGATTTGAATCAATTGAATTCCGGTTTGTGTTGATCCAGTGTCGTAAATCCGGCAAATTGGAAATTGTGAGCCACTCATCCCGAAATTCCTGAAAAAATGCTTTGGCACTCTCGAGTGATTCACCTGTCACATAAACTCGAGGGCAACCTTCACCAAGCTCTTCCTGCCCGCTCTCATTGGCAGCCCGAACGATTACTGATTCCGTGTTCGATCGATCGAACGATGCATGCTGAAACCTCACCTTTAGCGGAGATCGGAGCGTTTCCATGGACAATTCACGAAGTATCAAATGGGTCGCCTTCGATACGAATTGAAGTCAAACTTGCAGTCAATTCGACTTTGTAAATGCACCAGTTTGTATTGGCTTTCCCTCTGTCCAGCCGTAACACAGTACTCTTTATAAAATTCGCTTGTGCCATTTTTTACAAAGACTGCCTCAATCGGTTTTAATCGATCGCTTCTTCGCTTGGCGGCATACTCCAGATTAGCCTCCATCAGAAAATGTTCGAGCGGGGAAATATCTATCGGTTCATATTCTAGATAGAGGGTGTATTGTAGCGAATCAGCGCAACCGATCATTATGAAAAACTGAATTTCTGTTCCTGTGAGCTGGTTGAACTGGGAGATAGCATCGACCAGTTGGCTTTCATACAATTTTTCACCTGTCAGATTCAATACACCCTTGCCTTTCTGAACAAACCGAATTGTTGGCGTCCCATTGAAGAACCCGGTGATTTCTATCAAATCATTGATGTTGTATCGGTAAAGTCCGTTTTGGGTAGTAACAAATATGTAGTATTGCTTACCTACTTCCACTTCATTGAGCAATTTGAATTGGGGATCACTTTCTTCCCAATTATTCCTCTCAACAAATTCAAAAAAGTTGTGTTGAAACGTCGGGATTTCAATATTGCGAACGGCGTCGACGGTGATACCGCCACGAAACTCGCTTGACATATAGCCCACTTCGACGACTTTCGCGAAAGAGGGTAATGACTTGCGCAGGCGCGGAATCAATACGGAACAGTTGCCTCCGGTCCAGACTGTCACAACAGATAGTTTTGGCCACAAATCGGAAAGCAACAGCTCCTGGTTAGCCTCCTTGATTCGAAGCAGATAAGCTGCCCGCTCAGCGTTAGTCTTGATCAGTTCCTTATACAATAGATGGAAGTCTTCATTAATTGCTTCCAGAAGTCGAAAAATTGTCGTCGGATTAGCAGTTGCAATCATGGTAATGTTGGGTTCGCGAATTGCGTATCCAGCCATCTGCAGATACTTTTCGTTATAGTCGGGAATTTCAAAGACTTCAGGCGGGACAACATATTTGCTACGCAAAAGCTTCGGCATACTCTTGTAGATAAGCCCGGACATAGAGCCATACAACGCCCCAAAATCAAGTTTACCTTCGATCGCAGGACTTACTATTCCGAGGATTTTACCGCGGAAGGCTTCAGGGAAATCCCGGTAAACCGCATAAGCCGCAAGATACTGAGTCACACGATACTGTCGTATTGTGCTTTCAAGAACCGGGATGAACTTCGGTTTGGAGGTGGTGCCACTGGTCAAGACGAAAAAACTTGGCATCTCTTCTGTCAGACACGGCAACATGTCGACGGCTTGCCTTTCTATCAATCCTCTCAAATCCTCGTAACACTGTACTGGCACCCTTGACTGGTATTCTCTGACTGAGTTGAGGGAAGCAAAACCGTACTTTTTTCCAAATACTGTATTGCGGTTATTTCGGATTATTGACCTGAGAAGTTTGTTCTGTGCTTTCTGTGGTTTGTGTGTTGCATCAATAAAGAAGTTCCAATAGCGGATCCTGATCAGAGCCATCCGCAACCAGGAAAGAAAATTAAGTACGTACGATGTCATTCGCCTTGTCGAGCCCTTTTATAAAAGGTGTGTTCAATTGTCGATTGAACTCCATGGGGTATTCACGGTTTAATAAGCCCAAATCGCCGACATTCTGGTCTTCAGGAAGGAACCACGTTCCGAACAACAGATCCCAGATAATCAGGTTATTTCCGTAATTATTATTGGATTCCTTGATCTTTTTGGAGTGATGCCAGCGATGCAGTTGCGGTCCGCTGATCAAATAATTGAGCCATCCCATTTCCACATTTATATTGCAGTGTTGGAAAAAACCATTGATTGAATAGAACACAAAATACATCGCCAACACCTCGTCTCCAGCCCCTAATAGTATGAATGGCAGAGTATCGAATGCAAATTGAATGGATTTTTCTACAGGATGAAAGCGAGCCACATTTAACCAATAAAGCTTATGTGGTGAATGATGTACTGCATGGAATCGCCACAGCGGAATCCATTGATGTGTAAAGCGGTGCAACCAATATCGCATCAATTCTGCTGCAACCAGCATGAGCATGGTTTGCAAAATTACCGGCCAGCTATCAGGCCAAATAGACATGAAATGAAAATCAACTCCTTCAGCAATCCTCAGAATTAAGATGACTACGAGGAAGCTCAAGAATCTTGGCAGAAGAACCTGAATGATCAAAAGATAAACGGCATCGTTAGTTATATCATTTTTAGTTGGAAGCCATTCCAGACGATATGGCAATTTGAATTCCAGAATTAAAATGGATAACGCACTGATCGTTACGGGCAGATACGTGGAAAGAAACAAACCGACTCCATTGAATGTCATCAGAATATGAGTCGTCAGTGCCGATACCATGACCATCGGATAGATCAGCCAACCCAGAATTTGCGCTGCCTTTCTGATGTGATAGAGGCCAATCACAATTAAAAATAAGGCCAGGACCAGATGAAAAATCGCGGGTAAGTGTTGCCCGAACCAGGGATGTTCGCTGGCGAAACTGAAACCAGCAATCAACCTGACGGCCATAATCAGAAAGTAACATCCACCAATGGTCAAGTAGACTAATCCCGCATGAGATGATCGTTTGATGCGGTTTTGCCGCATTCGAACAATCATAGCCAGCCCATAGAAGGAAATAGCGATTTGGGAAAGCAACAGGATTGGGTATGGGAGTGCTCCACTCTGCCAGTCTTCAAAAGGGGGTAAAAAACCAACTGGAAACGTCAACTGAAGCAGCTGCGCAACTACACGAAAGACGAAAAGGCTTAGAAGGACAACAAGCCAAGGTCGGTAGGATTTGAATTCAGCGACGTTATTCATATTGTTGATAGGCGAGAGTACCACAACTCTCGTGATATTCAACAAGTAGGGACTTAACTCTGAGTGTCCCAACCTCTGTTAACTTATTAACTTATAAGTGTCCCTACCTCAGGGCCTCAATAGGACCGCGGCAAATCCAGCACATGCTCGGCAAGATAGGCCAGGATAAGGTTGGTGGAAACGGGGGCCACCTGGTAGAGGCGCGTTTCCCGCAGCTTGCGTTCAATATCAAATTCTTTTGCAAATCCGAAACCACCGTGAGTTTGCAGACACATGTCGCCTGCATGCCAGGAAGCTTCCGCGGCCAGCAGCTTGGCCATATTGGCTTCGGCGCCGCAGGGCAAGCCACTGTCAAACAAGCGTGCGGCCTCCTGGGTCATCAGTTCTGCGGCCCGCATTTCTGCATAGGCCCTGGCGATTGGAAACTGGACACCCTGATTTTTCCCGATGGGTCGATCAAACACCTTGCGTTCGCGGGCAAAAGCCGAAGCGCGCTCGATAAAGAACTTGCAATCACCAATACATTCGTAAGCGATCAGAATGCGTTCGGCATTCATCCCATCCAGTATCTGGCGAAAACCGTTATGCTCCACACCGACCAGTGCATCAGCGG
>JBBDXV010000410.1:0-2019 GCA_040902165.1 Pseudohongiellaceae bacterium | reverse complement strand
CTGCATAATTTACAAACCAGGTGTTGCCACCATCCGGAACCACGAGAATCAGTTCACCCAGAACGCGGGCATAGACGGCTGCTCCAAGATTCCGACCCCAAATCGTGTAGTTCTGCATATACCCATGCAACAAATAAATTACCGGGTAATGCTCATCCGTTGCAGCGTAATTTTCCGGCAACAGAATGTCGAACTTCAGCGTGCGGTCGACTGACGGGCTATAAAACGCAACCGTTTCCAGCCCATCAGGAATTGGCGGCGGGATATACGCCAGCGTCACATCTCCCGGTTGAGCAGCTGCCCCGCCTGAGATTGCCAAGAACAAAAAAAGACAGGTTCTACGGGCAAGGGCATAGAAATAGCTATTGAGTTTCAGTTTTAGTCTGAACATCATTGCTCCTGTAACGCTGACCTTGTCCGACAGTCAGATTAACACATAGAAAAACACGGTTTCGCCATTTTAGCAGTTGAATAATTGAATGCCTGTTGGCAGAGTTAGGCCAGGGTCTGCAGGACCGACGTAACAAAACAAGAAGGAGGTCATAATGAACAAAAAACCACTGGGCTACGCTGCCGGCAACGGCCTCATTCACCGCCGACATTTTCTCGGCCTCGCCGCTGCCGGTTTTACCGCCGTGACAACTCACGATCTGCTGGCGGCTGAAGCCGCTGACCTGTCCCTGCCTGGATGGTCACGAAGTCCGGGGCCCGGACCTTCCGAATATGGCAACCCGTCCCGATTTGCGGGTGATTTCAAACGTCTTGCCCCGGCTGCCAGCCCATTGCAACCGGGTGCCGGCTCATCACGATCACCTCTGCACCTGCTGCAGGGAACCATTACCCCAAACAGTCTGCATTTCGAGCGCCACCACAGCGGCGTACCGGATATAGATCCGGCCGGTCACAAGCTCGTAATTAATGGCCTGGTTCGCCAGCCGCTGGTATTCAACTACGAGGATTTGCTCAGATACCCGATGACCAGTCGTATTCATTTTATTGAATGTTCCGGCAACAGCGGTGGTCAGGCAGGTGATGAAGCCACGGACGGATCAGCTGCCAGTTTGCATGGGCTGGTTTCCTGTGCCGAATGGACTGGCATTCCGCTTTCTTATCTGCTGGACGAGGCCGGGCCACTGAACAGTGCTGCCTGGATAAGTGCAGTCGGTGCCGATGCTGCCAGCATGGGTCGATCCATTCCGCTTAACAAGGCACTGGATGACGTGATCCTGGCGTTGTACCAGAACGGTGAGCCGCTGCGGCCGGAACAGGGTTATCCAATGCGTCTGTTGGTACCGGGCTGGGAGGGTAATCTCAATGTCAAATGGGTCACGCAGATTAAACTTACCGCTGCTGCGGCGCAGTTTCGAGACGAGACTTCCAAGTACACCGATACGCTGGAGAATCGTCAAAGCCTGCAATTCACTTTCCCGATGGGACCGAAATCGGTAATTACCTCACCCTCCGGCCAGATGGGCCTTCCAGTTACCGGACTTTATCAGGTAACCGGGATTGCCTGGTCCGGTCACGGAACAATCCGTAAGGTGGAAGTGTCAGCAGACGGCGGACGCAGCTGGGCAAACGCCATTCTGGATGAACCGCAACTGGATCGGGCGCTGACAAGATTTCGACTACCCTGGCAATGGCAGGGCGGGACTGCCATTCTGATGAGCAGGGCCACTGACAATCGAGGCAATCTGCAACCGTCGCGCGACGCCTGGCGCGACAGCATGGGCTCCATCAACCGTTATCACTTCAATGGCATACAGAGCTGGTCAGTGTCGGCCGATGGGAGAGTCAGCAATGTCTTCGCGTGAAATTCTGAAATCAAGTCTCATGCTAGCGGTACTGATTAGCGCCTGCACAACAGTTTCCAGCACTTCACCACCACGCCTGGGTCAAGCCGTGGCGGAGACTCAGCTGACCCGATTCGATTACATCATTGAACCGGACGGTAGCGGACTGCCAGCAGGCAATGGCAATGCGATGCAGGGTCGAGTGGTATTCAATAATCGTTGTCAG
>JBBDXV010000409.1:0-2021 GCA_040902165.1 Pseudohongiellaceae bacterium | reverse complement strand
CCAACGCCCGCTCAAAGGAGGCGCGTCGACGTGCGACATCGGCATCCTTGGCGGCCTGATCTGCCATGTTGGACACATCCAGCATCAGGGTATACAGCAATTTGGATGAATTGGCGCCGGTCGGTCGGGCTTCCAGAAACCCGTGATAAAGATTATAGAAGGCACCTTCCACCGCCGGCTGGGTATAGCCATAGGCCAGTTCTGTCCGGGCGACGAGAATTTCAATCACCCGGCCACCCGCCAGTGAACGCACGGTGCCGATGCCGCCATCACCCGAGGTGATCGTGCAGTCGATATTCAACCAGTCGGCAATATGACAGTAATCCCCGACCTTGGTCCAGACTTCAGCAGCGGGTTTGGCTACGTCGATTTCCATATCGATGCGAACATATTCCGGTTGCGAAATAGCGGATGCGGAAAACAGGAAGGCGGGCAGGGCAAGCAAGGCGACTACTAGGCGTTTCATGGGTGTTTCCTCTGAGAGATTACCAACGTGAGTGCTGAGGCAGCGACAGGCTGTCCGTCAGCATTGCTCGTCAGCATTGGTTGTGAGCATAAAGACCCTTGAACTTATTTTCCAGTTGAAAAACTGTTCGTTGGCTATTTCTTCCCTCCGCCTGCCGCGCTACAGTGGCGGCAATGCAGTTTTCCCCGTTTTATCAACAGTAGACACCAACAATAGATACCAGCAATAGACAGTAAAAATAGACACCACCAACAGTCGCTAATAACCGTATTCAACAACAACGAGAACACGCCGATGCTGACCAATCACAATAATGAATCTGAACCGGGGTTCCGGTGCCGCAATATCCCAGTCGCCTCAATCTTGTTCGTAGTCGTCCTGTCATTGCTGGCCCTCCAGGCCAGTGCCCAGGACTTCGATGCGATCCAGATCACTACCATCCCGGTACGCGACAATGTCTATATGCTGCAGGGCAGTGGCGGGAACATTGGCGTGTTGACTGGTGACGATGGCACGCTCATCGTCGATGACCAGTTTGCACCACTCACCGACAAGATCACTGCAGCTATCGCAGCGCTTACAGATCAACCGGTGACGTTTGTGGTGAACAGCCATTTTCACTACGACCACACCGATGGCAATGAAAACTTCGGTCGCGCCGGCGCTTACATCGTCGCCCAGGACAACAGCCGCCGTCGCATGGAAGCGACCCAGGTGCTGACCGGCAGCGGCCGGGTGCAGGAATCCTATGACGAAGTTGGTCTGCCGAAAATTACCTTCTTCGATGCGATGCGTTTTTATCTCAATGACAATGCCATCGACATGGTCAATACCGGCAATGGCCACACCGACGGCGACGCCCAGGTGTATTTCCGCGAAGCGAATGTGATCCACACCGGTGACATGTTCGTGCGTTACGGTCTGCCGTTTATCGACACGGACAATGGCGGTAGCCTCACTGGCATGATCGATGGCATGCAGAACCTGATCAACCTGGTCAATGAAGACACCCTGATCATTCCCGGCCACGGCGCAGTGTCCAACCGTCAGGACATGATCGACTTCCGCAATATGCTGGTGATACTGCGCAGCAATATCGTACGGGCGAAAGTGACCGGGCAGTCCCTGCAGCAGTTGCAGGACAGCCAGCCGGCCAGTGCTTACGCCGCCGACAATGACAATACACGCGAATGGCTGCGCCAGCGCTGGAGTGAATATTGACCATGAGCAAAGGTTCAGGACATCACCGGCGACCGGTAAAGATGATCGACCGGCGTCGCTTTCTCGCAGCCGGTGCTACCGGCGCTGCGGCCACCTGGCTCAGCAGTTGGCCCTGGCAGGCGCTCAACGCCCAGGTCAATTCAATCAATCCACAAAATAACTGGAATGCTGGTGCGCTATTGCATCTGTTACCGACCGTCAGTGACAGCCGGCTGCTGATCAAGGCCTCGTTTGCCCGACCGCTGGCCAGCCCGCCGCGCCTGCGTCTGCAGTCAGGCAGTAACTCCAGGATGATCGAAGCGCAGCAGAACGACACAGGCGGGGAATTCTGGCA
>JBBDXV010000408.1:0-14050 GCA_040902165.1 Pseudohongiellaceae bacterium | reverse complement strand
TTGCATTCGCCGATCTGCTGCCTGGGAGTTCCCGCAATTGGCAAATCAAGACCGCGCTTAACTTTGATCATTCATCAAGCCTGAAAAGGCGGCAATTATAGTGCTTGGCTGATTATCCTTCCAGTGGATAAATACGGTATTGCACACCGGCCATTTTGTACACGCAACGTGCAACCTGGCAGCAATATCCGAATTCGTTGTCGTACCACAGGTACAACACTACGTTATTGCCATCCACTATGGTGGCGTTGGAATCCACCACGCCGGCTTCACGGGTACCGACAAAATCGGTAGAAACGGCATCGGGATCCTCGGTGTAGGCAATCTGGTTCTGCAATTTGGAATGCATCGCAATATCCCTGAGGAACTCATTCAATTCCTCCTTGCTGGTAGCCTTTTCAAGATTCAGCATCATGATTGCCATCGAGACGTTGGGGATTGGTACCCGCACGGCATTTCCTGTGAGCTTGCCCACCAGCGCCGGTATTACCTTGACCACTGCTTTCGCAGCGCCGGTCTCGGTCAACACCATGTTCAAGGCTGCGCTTCGCCCCCGACGAGTTCCCTTGTGATAGTTGTCGATCAGATTCTGGTCGTTGGTATAGGCATGTACCGATTCCACATGCCCGTGCACAATACCGAAACGGTCATGTATGACTTTTAATACCGGTGCTATCGCATTGGTGGTACAGGAGGCAGCAGTAATAATCCGGTCATCTACGCTGATGTCGCAGTCATTGATGCCATAGACGATGTTCTTGAGCGTACCCTTGCCCGGCGCCGTCAACATGACCTTGGCGGCACCTTTTGATTTGAGATGGCGGGACAATCCAGCCTCGTCGCGCCAGGCACCGGTATTGTCGATGATCAGTGCATCCTTTAACCCGTAGCGGGTGTAATCCACCTCCTCCGGGCTGTTGGCATAGATCACCTTGATCACATTACCGTTGGCAATCAGGCTGTTGTTTGCATGGTCAATCCTCAAGGTACCTTGAAACGTGCCGTGTACCGAGTCATTGATAAACAGGCTGGCGCGCTTGTCCAGGTCACCTGCTCCACCTGGCCGCACCACGATCGCCTTGACCCGCATAACTTCTCCGGTGCTGGTGCGTTCGATCAGCAATCGCGCCATCAGGCGGCCGATACGGCCAAAACCATAAAGCACAATATCCTGCGGCTGCCTGATGGGAGGATCCTTCTTGCCGATCAGATAAGTCAGTTCATTGCGCACAAACTCATCGACCGGCTGGACCGCATCCCCTTCGACATCGACCAGATCCATGTATTTGACTGTCAGTTTGCCGAGATCGATCTGGGCATGCCACAAATCAAGCTTGGCCATCGCCATCAGTAGCGGGTGGGTCTCGAACTCAGACATTTCATTGCGCTCCACCTGGCGCACGAAACGATGGGTTTTCATGATGAAGGTGACCGAACGATTATGCAGCGGCCGGCCATAGATATAGATCCCGACGTCGCGCTGACTGAACAGCCGGCCGATCACCGGAATCATTTCCTGAACCAACGATTCCCGCTGTTTCCAGTCAGCAAAATAATCCTCAATTACCGGACGTACCACGTGATGAATTCCTGTCAAAAACGCTGATGAACGAAGCCGCGTATTATCTTGTTAATGGCCGGACGGCGCAAGAAACGGCGCCGAAGTAGTATACAATGCAGCGCTTTTCCGATAGCGACTCCCTGATGTCAGCAGCCGACCTCTTCAATCCGCCATTTCCTGGCGCAACCAGCACGCAAGTGAACTGGGATGGCTTGTCCGGCGCTGCCGCCAGTCTTGCCATTGCCAATGCAGCACGACAGGCTGTCGGACCATTGCTGGTGGTTACCGCCAGCAACGAATCCGCCGAACAACTGCGCCGGGAACTGGAATTCTTTTGTCCGCTACCGGTAATGGGATTCCCGGACTGGGAAACACTGCCCTATGACAGTTTTTCCGCGCATCAGGACATTATTTCCGAACGCCTGAATACGCTCTATCACCTGCCCTTCTTGCAACAAGGCGTACTGGTAGTGTCGTTCAACAGTCTGATGCACCGGTTACCCCCTGGTAAACATGTCGTCGGTAACAGTCTGATTCTCAAAACCGGTGATCCTTTTGATTTTGAGCAGATGCGCAAGCGGCTATTGGCAGCCGGTTATCAACATGTGGACAGTGTCTCGGAACACGGAGAGTTTGCCGTCCGCGGTTCGATTATGGATATTTTCCCTATGGGGATATCTCTCCCGCTAAGGCTGGATCTATTCGGCAATGAAATCGACTCGATCAGGTCATTTGATCCCGAAACCCAGCGCTCCATGGACCGGGTGGAATCCATCCAGCTGTTGCCGGGCAAGGAATATCCGATCAATGAAGCCGGCATCATGCAGTTCCGCGCGCGCTTTCGGGAGCGTTTCGATGTGGATCTGCGCTATTGCCCGCTGTATCAGGATGTCAGTCAGGGAATCAGTTCCCCCGGACTGGAATATTACCTGCCCCTGTTTTTTGATGAACTGGCGAGTCTGCTTGACTATCTACCTGCCGCCACTGTGGTCTGCCGCTATGAAGCGCTGGAAGCGGCTGGTCAGGAATTCTGGCAGGAGATCAGTAGCCGTTATGAAGACCGGCAGGTGGATCGTTATCGACCCATTCTGCAACCCATGGAACTTTTTTTCCCGGTGGAAACCGTATTTGCGGCACTCAACAAGCTACCCCGGATACAGATCCGGCCTTCGGCCTCCGCGCCGGATACCCCGGCAATGTTTGACCTTGGCATCATTCCCGACCTGTCCGTCAACCCGCGTCAGCTGGAGCCTGCCGCAGCGCTGCGCGAGTTTGTAAGCGCCGAGCCGGACAGACGAATTCTGTTCTGTGCCGAATCTGCCGGTCGCCGGGAATTGCTGCTGGAACTGTTACACGGCATTAATCTCATCCCGGTGGCAGTTTCCGGCTGGGATGAATTCGTTAGAGGGCCGGCACAGTACGCAATCACCATCGCGCCGTTGGACAACGGCCTCAGCTTTTCTACGCCGCCTCTGGCACTGGTCACCGAGAGCCAGTTGTTTGGCGGCAAAATAGCCCAGCGCCGACGTCGCAGTCAGGGGGTCGACAATACCGAACTGGTGTTGCGCAATCTCACCGAGCTGCATCATGGTGATGCGGTAGTACACATAGAGCATGGTGTGGGGCGCTATCGCGGATTGCAGACTCTTACTATTGACAATCAGGCCACCGAGTTTCTCACGCTTGAATACGCCAGCCAGACAAAACTCTATGTGCCGGTCTCGTCTCTGCATCTGATCAGTCGCTACAGCGGTGCCGATCCGGACCTCGCACCGCTGAACCAGCTTGGAACCGATACCTGGAGCAAGGCCCGGCGCAAGGCCGCGGAAAAGATTCGCGATGTGGCCGCCGAGCTGCTGGAAATCCATGCCCGGCGTGCGGCGCGCCAGGGAAACCGTTATCGCTGCAAGGATATCGGACTGGAAAAATTCGCCGCCGATTTTCCGTTTGAGGAAACCGAAGACCAGCAAAAAGCCATCGTCGCAGTCATCGCCGACATGGAGTCGCAACGCCCCATGGACAGACTGATATGTGGTGACGTAGGTTTCGGCAAAAC
Organism: Pseudohongiellaceae bacterium; assembly: GCA_040902165.1. GTDB lineage: Bacteria > Pseudomonadota > Gammaproteobacteria > Pseudomonadales > Pseudohongiellaceae > NORP240. The sequence goes on along the minus strand of JBBDXV010000408.1, from coordinate 10,433 downwards.
CGAAGTGGCGATGCGCGCCGCATTCGTCGCGGCCCAGAACCACAAACAGGTTGCCGTTCTGGTGCCTACCACCCTGCTGGCGCAACAACATTTCGCCAGCTTCAGTGACCGTTTTGCCGACTGGCCTGTGAATATTGATGTCATCTCGCGCTTCAAGTCCGCCAAAGAGCAGCAGCAAAGTCTAAATGAACTGGCAGAAGGCAAGACCGATATCTTGATCGGTACACACAAATTGTTGAACAGCGAAATTCGTTACCATGATCTCGGCTTGTTGATCATTGACGAAGAGCACCGCTTTGGTGTGCGTCAAAAAGAACAGCTGAAGGCCCTGCGCGCCAATGTGGATATTCTTACCCTGACCGCCACGCCAATTCCCCGAACCCTGAATATGGCATTGTCCAACGTCCGTGATCTGTCGCTTATAGTGACACCGCCGGCCCGGCGACTGTCAGTCAAGACCTTCATTCGCGCCGAACAGGACAGTCTGATCCGTGAGGCAGTCTGGCGCGAACTGCTGCGCGGCGGCCAGGTATTCTTTTTGCACAACGAAGTCAAGACCATACAACCGGCAAGCGCACATTTGCAGGAACTGCTACCGCAGGCGCGAATTGCAGTAGCGCATGGACAAATGCCGGAGCGGGAGCTGGAAAAAGTAATGGGTGACTTTTATCACAAACGTTTCAACGTGCTGGTCTGTTCCACCATCATCGAATCCGGTATCGACATCCCCAGCGCCAACACCATCATCATCCGTCGCGCTGACCGCTTCGGTCTTGCCCAGTTGCACCAGCTGCGCGGCCGCGTGGGACGCTCACATCACCAGGCCTATGCCTATCTGTTGACTCCCGATCACGGTGAGATGACAGCCGACGGCCATAAAAGAATCGATGCCATTCAGGCAGCCACCGCTCTGGGTTCCGGTTTTACCCTCGCCAGTCACGATCTGGAAATACGCGGCGCCGGAGAGCTGCTCGGAGAAGAACAGAGTGGCCATATACAGAAGATTGGATTTTCGCTTTATCTGGAAATGCTGGATGACGCTGTCCAGGCAATCAAGGCCGGGCGTTTACCGGAGCCCGACTTCACTCTGGACCACGTGATTGAAATCAATCTGCGCATACCGGCACTGATTCCGGAAACCTACCTGCCGGACGTGCATACCAGATTGATAATGTACAAAAGAATCTCCGCCGCCCTGTCACCGGACGAACTGGACGAGTTGAAAATTGAAATGATAGACCGCTTTGGTCTGCTGCCCGAATCGTTGAAACTGCTGTTTCGGGTCACTGCGCTTAAACTGCAGGCACAGAAATTGGGGATTCGCAAGATTGACGCCAATATCCAGACCGGCCGGGTTGAATTCGGACGCCATACTGGCGTCGATCCGCTGTCCATAGTCGAACTGGTGCAAGATCAACCACAACGCTATAAACTCACAGCTGCAAACCAGTTGCAGTTCATGCATCAGGCAGAAAATCCGGAACTGAAACTCGACTTTATCGCCGCCATGCTGCAAAAATTTCGTCTGGCCAATGGCAAAACCGCCTGAATCCGCAGCAGGATTATTAAACGAGGGCCATCAATGAATCCATTGCTGTCGAAGCACGCCCGGTTCAGTGCTTGCCTGCTGGTGACCTTGCTGGCCACCGCTGTGCCGGTGAGTGGCGCTACGTCCTGGGACGGCAATCGCTGGTTCCAGATAGAAGTCAGCATCTTTACCAACGAAACTTCTGATCTGGAGCATCAGGAACGCTTTACTCCTGACCGGCTGACACTGGATTATCCACGGCGCTTGCAAAGACTGTCCGCGTTCGCCGACTTGTTTGTCATTCGCGATATTGAAGCCCGCCTCAGTGGTGAAGTACTGCTTGCCGGGGACAGTATTGATGCGTCGAACCTCGCCGTAACCCCCGATCCGCGTGTACAAAGACTGTTGACCACCGGTCCCCTTCCGCGGCAGCCACTGCTGGAGTTTCGAATGCCTGATCAGGCACGTGACGCATTCCTGTTGCTGCCGGTGTCCCAGAGTGATTTTCTGCAATCCAACCGGGCGCTGGAGCGGTCCGGACAGAATCGACTGCTGTTTCATGGCCTCTGGCTGCAGCCGGTTCTCAATCTGTCACAGGCGACAGCCTTGCTGATCGAAGGCGGACAACTGTTTAACGGAGAACATGAACTGCAAGGCAACCTGACTATCCGGTTTAATAACAATCAGGACCGGGTAGTGATCGATACCGATCTATGGCTGATCGACTTTGCGGCGCAGAAATCCAATGATCTGGTCTGGCCGGCACCGCCGGCGCATCGTCTTCGCAACAACACCTTGCAGCCGCCACTCGCAGACAGTTTCGCCGACCGGTTCGTAATCGATCGTATTGTGCAGTTCAATCAGAGTCGGGATATGCGCAGCAATGAGTTCCATTATCTGGACCATCCGCTGATGGGTGTGGTGATCAGTGTGAAACCTTATGTGCTGCCACTGCCGGGTTTTACTCCCGGCGAGAACTGACGCAAGGATTTATCGCTGCTGTGGTCTATCGCGCAGCATGTTGCTGCCGGTACATTTGCACGCTCTGCAGCAATACCTGCCGAATGAAACCCATACCCTGCTGAATCACTTCCTGCATGGATTCCAATGTCAGCGGATCCAGTCCCAGTCCGGCTCCCCAGTTGACTGACAGAGCCAGGCAACCGTATCGCAGGCCCAGTTCCCGTGCCAACACTGCTTCCGGCATTCCGGTCATGCCTACCATGTCGCAGCCGTCCCGTTTCAAGCGCTGAATCTCTGCCGCTGTTTCCAGCCTCGGACCCTCGGTACAGGCATAGACACCATGATTCAAAACGCTTACCGGTTCATCAGCAGCTTCATTCACTGCCGCGACCGCATGCAATAACAATTGCCGAATCTCGTTACTGTAGGGGTGGGTGAAATCCACATGCATCAGCGGCGCTGCATCCGCTGCAAAAAAGCTCGTTGCCCGGGCATAACTGTAATCAATCAGTTGCTCCGGAATCGCCACACTGCCAGGGCCAAGGTGACTGTGAATACCGCCAACCGCATTCACCGCAATAATATCGGTGACCCCGAGATCATGCAGTGCCCGTATGTTGGCGCGGTAATTAATCAAATGCGGCGGCAGCCGATGCCCGGCACCGTGGCGCGGAAGAAATGCTAGCCGGCCATCCTTGCTGTCAAACAGGGTGAGCTGCACCGGTTCATCCTGAAAACGGGATTTGATCAACTGCGAGTGCGGCACTCCGAACCCCTCCAGTTGACCGAGGCCGGTGCCACCAATGATTGCCAGAAAAGGTGTGTTATTCATCGTAAAAGGAAATTATCATCAGGTCTCGAAAACCTGCTTATAATGCGACCTCGGCCGTCGGCAAACAACTGCTTTTATCATTCCATGAATTTGCGTTATCAGCTCTACCATTTTCTTTGGCGACAGCCTTGGGTCAATCGCCATTTAGGCAAATCGCTCTATAAACGGATTTGTGCCCACGGACCGGCACCGGATGCACCGTTTACGACAGATTTTTTTGGTCTGCGTTATGAAGGCAATCTGCGTAATACCATAGACTTCAGCATCTTCTATTTTGGTGCTTTTGAAAAACCACTGTTGTTTTTCCTGCGTGATTGTCTCAATTGCCTGGACCGTAGTGATACCGTGTTCTGTGACGTTGGCGCCAATATCGGTCAGCATTCCCTGTTCATGTCCACCGTCGCTTCCCGGGTCCATGCCTTTGAACCTTATGACAAGGTAAGAAATCGCCTGTTGCATCAGATAGGCATCAATAAACTGGAAAATCTTCAGGTGCACCCTGTCGGTCTCAGTGTCAGAGATGAAGTGCTGCCCTTCTATGCGCCCACCGGGCGCAACGAAGGGATTGGTTCATTTGACCAGGATTCTGTAGCCAAGGGCAATCGCAGCATCGGCAGCCTGCAGCTGGTGAATGGCGATGCTTATCTGGCGGCGAACGATATCCATCATATTGATCTGATGAAGATCGATGTTGAAGGATTTGAGAAGCCGGTATTGCAGGGACTGCAAAAGACCCTGTTCGACTATCGACCCATTATCATTTGTGAGCTTACTTATGCAAAGGCACTGTCGTTTACGTCCCTGACCGAACTGCAGCATTGCCTGCCGCCGGACTACAGCCTCTTCAGCTTTGCGACGCGCAAACCGGATGGCAGCAAGGCACGTCGTAGAGGCGCCAAAGCAAAACGCAGCGGAGAATATCGCCTGCTTCCCTACACAGCAATGCCGGCCCGCGGCCAGGACGATATTATCGCGGTGCCAAATGAATTGCTGGCATGCTTGCAGATGCAGAATGTGTTACGCACCTAGCCGGATTTGAATTTCAGGAAAAAAAGGCAAAAAAATGCCCAAGTCATGAAACGTTATAAAGGCACCCAAACACTGTATTCTTTATCACGTTTCCCAAAGCCTGCAACTTTTTGACTTGGGCATTTACCACTCAGCTGTCCCACCGAGTGATGTGTAGCACGAGGAGTGTTACTACGGTTTCAAAGTCTAGACAGATTCCCAAGCGGGATGTTGATCTACATCAGACAAAAAATTGATTGGTACGCCCGGCAGGACTTGAACCTGCAACCCCCGGCTTAGAAGGCCGGTGCTCTATCCGCTTGAGCTACGGGCGCGTGAACTGAATTGGCAACTAGCCGGGCGGCTATTCTACCGGAATCCCGGTCGCGAGCCAGAGGTTCCCCGCTGTCAAAACGGTCTGTCGTCGGGATCGCGATCATAACTGTGCCGATCATGCGGGACACCGTGACATTTCACCCCGGTATACATGCCGGCGAGAAACAGGGAAATATTGCGATACCAGCGATAGCAGAAATTGTTCGCAATTCCCGCCGGGCTTTTCTCCGGCGGCAAAAGCGCATCGAGAGATACAGGCTCACCATCCATAGTCGGCTGTCGGGAATCAGGCTGTTCGCGGGACATAATGAACGCCTCGGAGGAGCTTAAAATGGGGTGACCGACGGGGGTTGAACCCGCGACAACCGGAGTCACAGTCCGGGACTCTACCAACTGAGCTACGGTCACCATTGTGTTTGAAACTGGTCGGGGTAGAGAGATTTGAACTCCCGACATCTTGCTCCCAAAGCAAGCGCGCTACCAGACTGCGCTATACCCCGAACGAGGCCCGGCATAATACTCATGAGACCCCGCAAGGTCAATGATTCTTGCGGCTCCTGGCCCGGTGTGGCTAGTGCTCAATGCGCCAGCTGCTGCCGTCAGCGGCGTCTTCCACCACCACATGCATGGCCGTTAGCTGATCCCGGATTGCATCGGCCCGGGCCCAGTTTTTCTCGACTCTGGCCCGGCGTCGTTCGGCTATCAATTGGTCGATCAATGCAGCATCTATACTCTGATCGGCCGAACGTTTGAAAAACTGATCCGGCCTGCGTTGCAGGATGCCAAGAATTCCCGCCAGCCTGACCAGCAATTTGCCCAGCTGGCTGGCCAGCTCCCGATCTGCAACATTGCCGGTATGTTTCAGCTGGTTAATCTCTTTTACCAATTCGAACAAACCGCCGAAGGCTTCAGGTGTATTAAAGTCATCGTCCATCGCCGCATTGAACGCTTTTTCATGGCGGCTGTTGACAAGATTCTTCGCGCCGTCAAGATCGAGATCCTTCAGCGCAGAATAGAGCCGCTCCAGACTTTCACCGGCCTGTTGCAGACTCTGTTCCGAATAATTGATTGGACTGCGGTATTGGCTGGCAATGAGCAGATAGCGCACGACTTCCGGATCATATTTTTTCAATACTTCACGAACGGTAAAAAAATTGTCCAATGACTTGGACATTTTTTCATTGTCAATTCGCAATGGCCCGTTATGCATCCACAGATTGGCAAACTTCTTCCCGCTGGCTGCCTCGGACTGGGCGATTTCATTTTCGTGATGCGGAAACTGCAGGTCCGAACCGCCGCCGTGTATGTCGAAGGTTTCACCCAGCGCCGAGGTCGACATAGCAGAACATTCAATATGCCAACCCGGGCGACCATAACCCCACGGTGAGTCCCAGCCTACTTCGCCGGACTCCTCCCTGGCAGCTTTCCAGAGTGCAAAATCCCTTGGGTCTCGTTTCAATTCCCCCAGCTCTACACGCTCGCTGGCGCCAGCCAGCAACTCCTCTGGATTCTTTTTCGAAAGTCGACCGTAGGCCGGGAAGCTCTTTACCGCAAAATAGACATCACCGTTTACTGCCCGGTAGGCACTGTCCTTGTGAATCAGTTTTTCAATCATCCTGATGATCTGATCGATATGACCGGTCGCACGCGGTTCCAGGTCCGGCGGTTGAATGCCCAGCGCTTTTTCATCCGCATGCATCGCGTCGATAAAACGCGCAGTCAGATCGCTGAACAGCTCACCATTTTCCTTTGCACGCTTGAGTATCTTGTCATCGATATCAGTAATATTGCGTACATAAGTAACAGCAAATCCTCTCGAGCGCAGGTAGCGCACCACCACATCGAAGGCCATCAACATGCGCGCGTGCCCAAGGTGACAATAGTCGTACACTGTCAGCCCGCAGACATAGATGCGCAACTTGCCCGGTTCAATCGGGACCAGCAGCTCCTTTTTCTGCGACAGCGTGTTGTAAATTTTCAGCTCAGGGGTGCGCATTGATATCCATTGTTCCTTTACGATCTCGGTCCCCATGAATCCCGCAGAGTAATGGTGCGATTGAATACCGGCTGCTGCGGGCTTGAATCCACTGTGTCAAGGCAGAAGTATCCCTCCCGCTCAAACTGAAAGCCGGCATTGGTCGTGGTGCTTAGTGCTGAAGGTTCCACCATGCAATGATGCAGCTCGACCAGAGATTGCGGGTTCAGGTGAGCACGGTAATCTTCCGCCCGGTCCGGATTCACAATAGTGAAAAGCCGATCATAGAGTCGCACCTTTACACTGACTCCGCGAGCCGCAGAAACCCAGTGAATAACCCCTTTTACCTTGCGTCCCTCGGGATTGGCGCCGAGCGTATCAGGATCAACTGTGCAGAGCAGGCGTTCCACTTTACCTTCCCGGTCGTGCAGTACTTCATCACAGCGAATGACGTAGGCTCCACGCAGCCTTACCTCGCCGCCGACCACCAGACGTTTGAATCCAGGCTCCGGCGTCTCGGAAAAGTCGCTCTGATCTATCAATATCTCACGATCAAAAGGTACTGTGCGCGAACCCATTTCCGGGTCCTTCGGATGGTTTGCCATCACCAGATCCTGCGCATGGCCGGCGTCCAGATTGGTCAGGGTTACTGGCAGCGGATGCAAAACACACATGACCCGGGGTGCGTGGTGATCCAGATCCTCGCGAATACAATGTTCCAGCATGCTGAAATCAACCACGCTTTCGCTGCGCGCCACACCGACCATTTCACAAAAGTTACGAATCGCTACCGCTGTATAACCGCGCCGCCTGAGTCCTGCAAGCGTATTCATGCGCGGATCATCCCAGCCTTGCACCACGCCGGTTTCGACCATTTCCTTCAGGTAGCGTTTCCCGCCCATCGTGTAATTGATGCGTAGCTTGGCAAACTCGGTCTGTTCGGGTAGCACATAGGGAATATCGGAATCGGCAAGATCACTGGCAGATTTCAGTCTCTCAGGATCGAGGTGCTGCAGAATCCAGTTGTACAGTGGTTTGTGCTCCTCAAACTCGAGAGTACAAAGAGAATGGGTAATGTTCTCAAGCGCATCAGAAATACAGTGGGTGTAATCATACATCGGATAAATACACCAGCTGTTGCCGGTCTGGTGATGCGCTATATGTCGAATTCGATACAGCACCGGATCGCGCATCGTGATATTCGGCGATGCCATATCGATTTTTGCCCGCAGACTGTATTGGCCGTCGGGGAACTCGCCGGCCTTCATACGCGCAAACAAGGCCAGATTTTCTGCCACGCTGCGGTCCCGGTCAGGACTGTTACGACCCGGCTCGGTCAGGGTCCCGCGATATTCTCTGGCCTGCTCTGGCGTGAGACTGCATACATAGGCAAGACCTTTCTCAATCAGCTGCACTGCGAAGTCGTATAACTGGTCAAAATAGTCAGAGGCATAACGCACCGGGCCATTCCACTGAAAGCCCAGCCAGCGAATGTTTTCCTTGATTGCATCGACGTACTCCTGACTCTCTTTGGCCGGATTGGTATCGTCAAAGCGCAGATTACAGTGCCCATTGAAATCTTCGGCCAGAGAGAAGTTCAGAAAAATGGACTTGGCGTGGCCGATGTGAAGATAGCCGTTGGGCTCTGGCGGAAACCGGGTTTGCACTCGGCCACCGTGTTTGTTGCTGGCCAGATCCTGCTGAATCATCAGTCTGATGAAATTGGAAACAGGATTGTCGCTATTACTGCTTTTGAAAGACGTCATGGAGGGTTTCTAGGTACGGCCAAAACCGCGTATTATAGCGACTCTCCGCTGAACCCATAAGTACCCGTTGCATCGCAGCGGACCAAATCCGCCAATTAACAGGAAGCAGGCATGATTGAATTGACCACCACCGCAGGCACTATCAAGCTGGAACTGGACTTCGACAAGGCACCGGTATCGGCCAAAAATATCCAACAATATGTCGAAGACGGTTATTACGACGGCACCCTGTTTCATCGCGTCATCGACGGATTCATGATTCAGGGTGGCGGATTTGAACCTGGCATGAAGGCCAAACGCGGCAAAGCGCCGATTGCCAATGAAGCGGATAACGGCTTATCCAATACCAAAGGCACCGTCGCCCTTGCCCGCACTTCTGACCCCCATTCCGCCAGTTCACAGTTTTTCATCAATATAAGCGACAATCATTTTCTCGATCACAAGAGCAAGACCAGTCAGGGATGGGGCTATGCGGTTTTCGGTCGCGTCACCGAGGGCATGGACGTGGTCGACAAGATCAGAAAATCAGCTACCGGCTCCAAAGCCGGTCATCAGGATGTGCCGTTACAGGATGTTGTGATCGAGACTGCCCGGGTGGTGAACTGACCCGGTTCGCGCTTCCATTGACCAACAGGGACCAGTCCGACGTGATAATTATCAGCGATCTGCATCTTCAGGCTGGTCGGGAGGACATTACCAACAGCTTGCTTGACCTGTTGGCAGATCGCGCAGGCAAGACCGACAAACTGGTCATTCTCGGCGACCTGTTTGAAGTCTGGATCGGCGACGACGATGAAAACCCGCTTGCCGGACGTGTCGCCGCCGCGCTGCAAACCCTCAGCCAGACGGGTGTGGAAATCATGCTCATGCACGGCAATCGGGACTTTCTGCTGGGGCCGGACTACGCCGCTCGCTGTGGCGCCAGGCTGATTGAAGACCCCTGGGTATTTTCACATCAGGGTGAAGCCGTCGCCTTGCTGCATGGGGATACCCTGTGTAGCGACGATCACGACTATCAGAAATTCAGGGTCATGGTCCGGGATCCTGGCTGGCAGCAGGCGTTTCTGGCAAAACCACTGGCGGAGCGTCAGGCCTTCGCCCGTGACGCGCGCCGACAAAGCAGAGAGAACAACCGCTACAAGTCGCAGACAATAATGGATGTCAACCGCGATGCGGTGATCAGGCTGATGCAGTCATTTTCGGTCACCACCTTGATTCACGGCCATACCCATCGACCCGATGTGCACCAGGTTGATCTGGGCAACGGCATCAGCGGCAGAAGAATAGTACTGGGCGATTGGGACAGTCAGGGCTGGCTGGTTGAACTCTCGGCAGCCGGTATCAAGCTGGAGCATTTCCCTTTACTGGCTGGAGATGCTGCGGGCTAGTGCCGTAGTTCCGCTTTCAAAATAGCGCTCGTGATGCGCGGCGCTCAACAGAATCAATTCCTGATCTATCAGTTCGCACAGCGCAGCCAGGGACAGATGGACGAATGCCGGCCTCACATAGACGCCGTAGTCATCCAGCTGCTCAAGTTCCCGATGACATTTTTTCAGCAGATTATGCAGCCAGCAATAAGGCGAAAGTGATTCATCGTAAGGCACATTCCAGCGTGACATTGCCAGGCGCAGACTGGGAACCGAAAAAATTCGCAATTTGTTCTCCAGAATCTGCAGATTAAGTTTTTCGATTCGCGCCAGTACCGCACGCTTCTCGTCATCATTGTATTTGTTCCAGTCAATGACTTCGAAAGCGTAGCGCTTGCAGCCGCGACAGATCATGTCGCCCACTGAGGTGGTGGAACAAATACCCAGACAGGGAGTTTTGGTTTTAACCATGCAAGGAATCATTCCTGGATCGCACTGCTGAACTGGACAAGCGGCCAGGGTTGGCAACACTTGAGTCGTTGTTACTGCATTTTATTGAGCGCACGATATTTAGCAACCTGCGATCATCAAAAGCAAAAATCGAGGGGGTCAGAGTCACTTGATTTGGTTGCGGACCAGGCGCGGGACAGACCAGTCG